>QMOF01000085.1 GCA_003650185.1 Chloroflexota bacterium
CCATAATATGGCGCTCTGCCCGGGTGCCGACATGCGGATGGTACAAAGTCACTGCCATCACTCTGGCCTCTACCCGCTCGCTTTGGCCGGTTACAACGACCAACACGCAGCGACACCATGGGCAGCGTGCCAACGAAAGACATTATGAACTTATGCCCAAAATCATGATAGTACGCTTGTTGGCTAACGTCAAGGGATGACTTCGCTTATTGGTGGGGTTGGGTGGAAGGCACTCCAGGTATACTTCTTCCGCTGTTGCTGTTGGGTGGCGGGTGCTCAAGGGAACGTGGGTAGCCGGGGTGTGGCCAGGCTGTATGCATTCCTGCTTAGAGCAGCGGACAGATTGTACCCCTTCTCAGAATAGATGCCGCCAGCACATCATGCCCCCCATCTGCCGAAGGACACACGATAGAGCAGATAGTCCCAGGAATTGCCTATGAGATTTCCCACCCGGATCATGCGCAGCACTACGTCTATTGCCTGTGCCTTCTGAGCCCCATAGGTGTCCACCAGCTTCTCGACCCACTCGCGATCCGGCTTGGCGTTCGCTTCGGCCCAGTGCTGGGCATAGAGGAGTGCCAGGGCCTCCTCTTCAGGGCAGTTCTCAAGGTTTCCACAGAGTAGGCCCCTGACCTCCTCCCTGCTGAGCCCGCTTTGCAGAGCTTGCCTTGTGTGGACCCAGGAGCAGTAGCGGCACTGGTTCACCGCCGTCACAGCCAGCATCAACCTCTGCTGAAAAGCTGCGGACAGGACCCGCTTCCTGCTGATGCTCATGATCAGCCTCAAGTGCCTCGCCAGGAATGCCACGTCCTTGAGAGGCTCTGTCCAACTTCCGTAAGTCCTTTTAGGGAACCTCACAGCCGATCTGCTCCCGGTGTAAGCTGGCGGGAACATCAATGATAGCCCTTATGAAGAAACGACGCAAGCATGCCGCGCGAGCTGGCAGACTGCGCTCCAGGCGGAAGAGGGCCGACTACGGCCCGCGCAAACGGGCTGCGATGCGCGATCCTCGTAGCGCTTCGCCTGCCCTTTGGGTCAGTGGCAGAAGCCGCCCAGGCAGGCTGACTACGCCCTCACGCAAGAACATCACCACCAGGATCAGGGCAACGCCGAAAACTATCGGCTCGTAGTTGCCGAAGGTGCGGAAGCTCTCGCTGAAGAGGGACAAGGTACATGCACCGATAATCGGCCCCATAATGGAGCCCAACCCGCCAACCACAACGTAGATCAGAACGTAGACTGACAGCCAGAAGGTGAAGGACTCGGGGCTTATATGCCTGAGGTAGTGAGCAAAGAAGCTGCCCGCTACCCCGGCGAAAAAGCTGCCAATGACGAAGGCCACAATCTTGTATTTCATTATGTTGATGCCGAGGGACTCGGCCAGTGAATCGGCCTGGCTGATGGCCACCAGGTTCATGCCGATTCGGGACTTGTCGATGCGGTATACCACCAGAATCGTGAGCAGCATCAGCGGCAACACGAGATAGTAGTATGAGGCGCGAGTCGCCAGCTCGATGCCGAAGAAGCTAGGATGAGGGATGGCTGAAATTCCCGAAGGGCCGCCGAAGAGATCCTTGCCAAAGCTGTTGAATATGCTCCTGACAATCTCGGCGAAGGCAAAGGTTACCAGGGCGAAGAAAAGGCCCTTGAGCCTCAGAGTGGGATAGCCAATCAGCACTGCAATGACGGCAGCCATGATACCTGCCAAAGGCATGGCCATCGGGAACGGCAGTCCGGCTCTCATGGTCAGCAAAGCAGAGGTGTACGCGCCAATGGCCATAAACGCGGCGTGACCGATGGAGAGTTGCCCTGATCTCAGTATCAGCCACAGGCTTGTGGCCATGATTATGTTGACGGCGGTCATGATAAACATGTGCAAATAGAAGTTGCTGGTCAGGAACAGAGGCACCAGGAATAGCAGCAGCACCAGAGCCGCCAGTTGCAGTTGCCGTGTCAATTTGCCTCCATCAACGACCGAACAATCCTTGCGGCCTGACTAGTAGTATGATGATCAGCAGCGCAAACCCTATGATGTTGGCAACAGAGTTGCCAAAGAGAGTGGCGCCAAAGCTGTCCACAAAGCCAAGGATCAATCCGCCGACTGCGGCGCCGGAGATACTGCCCATGCCGCCCAGGCAGATGATTATGAAGGCCTTCATTATGACAGACCCTCCCATGAAGGGGTTCACGTAGAAGACCGGTGCGATAAGTGCCCCGGCCGCCGATGCAAGGGCGCAGCCAACACCGAAGGCCAGGCAGGAGATGAAAGCCACGTCTATTCCCTGGAGGGCAGCAGCATCCGAGTCCTGGGCCACGGCGCGCATCGCCTGCCCTGTTCTGGTCCATTTCACGAAGGCGAACAAAGCTATCATTATGGCTACACTGATAGGGATTATTATCAAGCGTTCCATGGAAATTGCGGCGCCACCGAACCTGAGAACGGTGTCAAAGGGACCATCTACTGGCCTATCACCAGCACCGAAAGCTACCGAGGCGATGCCTTGCAAGGCCATGGCCAGCCCGAGTGAGAGAATGACCTGGGGTAGGTGAGCTTGCTGCATAGGAAGGAACAACACTCTTTCGAGGAGAATGCCGAGGACACCAACTACCAGGATAGCCAGGACAAGAGCCAGGAAGAAGTTCAGGTGATACTCCATTGAGAAGTAATACACTGCAAATGCCCCCAGCATGTATATCTCGCCATGGGCGAAGTTGACTATGTGCATGATGCTGTAGATGAGTGTGAACCCAGACGCCATCAGCACGTAGACTGAAGCCAGCATAAGGGCATTCAGGAGCGTTTGTGTGAACTCAGCACCTGTCATGGCCCCAGCCTCTTGGTGGCCCCCCACCAGCTTCGTCCGTTTGCCGCATGCTCGCTCTGCTCACCTTCCCAGGAAGGCCCTGGCGACCTCCTCGTTCTGCATGAGGTCACTGCTCTTGCCATGAAGTACGATCTCCCCGGTGGCCATTACGTAGCCCCTGTTAGCAAGCTGGAGTGCCAGGGCTACGTTCTGCTCCACGAGCACAATGGCTGTACCTGTCTTGTTGATGGAGGCGATTATCTCAGCGATATGCTCGACCACTATTGGCGACAGACCCAGGGAGGGCTCATCCATGAGCATCAGCTTCGGTTTGCTCATCAGGGCCCTTCCTATTGCCAGCATCTGCTGCTCGCCACCGCTGAGTGTTCCCGCCAGTTGCCCGTGCCTCTGCGCCAAAACAGGGAAATGCTGGTAGACCGACTCCACATCCTCCCTGACCGAGCCTCTGTCGCGACGTGAGTATGCCCCCATCAGCAGGTTCTCCAGGACAGTCATGCTTGGGAAGACCTTTCTCCCCTCAGGCACGTGGCCGATGCCCAGTCTTACGATCTGGGCTGGCCGAAGATGGTCAATCCGCTGTCCCATGAACCGTATCTCACCAGCGGTGGGAGGATGCAGTCCTGATATCGTTCTGAGCAGCGTAGTCTTGCCGGCCCCATTTGCCCCCACCAGGGCGACGATATCCCCTGCATCGACCTCTAAAGACACGTTCTTCACAGCCTGAACCTTGCCGTAATGGACGGTTACATCAGTCAACTTGAGATGCATACGCTGTCCCCAGGTAGGCCTCTATGACCTGATTATTGCTGCGGATCTCGTCGGGCCTTCCCTCGGCAATCTTCACGCCGAAGTTCAGGACGCACAGCCTCTCACAGATGCCCATGACCATTTTCATATCGTGTTCAACCAGCAGAACTGTCGTCCCTCTGTCACGAATTTGCCCTATCCTTTCCATGGTCTGTGCTGTCTCAAACGGATTCATTCCTGCTACGGGCTCGTCCAGCATGATGAGCTCAGGATTAGCAGCCAGTGCCATGGCTATGCCCAGCGATCGCTGATGCCCGTGAGGAAGGTTCCTGGCCAGGACATGGCGCACATCGCCCAGCCCCATGAAATCCGCCAGCTCGTTGGCCTTCTCTAGGAGACGCTCTTCGCTGGCTCTGGTGGATGGTGTATTGAGTATCGCCTTCCATATCGTTCTCACGGAGGTCAGGTGAAAGCCGAGCAGAATATTCTGCAGCACCGTCATCTCACTGACGAGCATGGTGTGCTGAAAGGTCCTCACCAGGCCTCTCTGGGCGATTTTGTGTGGTTTGAAGCCAGTGATGTCCTCGCCACGGAACAGTACCTGGCCCTTAGAAGGAGCCAATACCCCGCTGATGAGATTGAAGACCGTGGTCTTGCCAGCCCCGTTGGGCCCGATGAGCCCGACAATCTCGCCGCTCTCGATGGTCAAGTCGAGCTCGTTGACGGCAATCACTCCACCGAAGTGCTTCGTCAGCTTCCTCAACTCTAGCAGAGGCATATCAGCGTATTCGGCACAGAGGCTACCGCGCCATGTCCGGGTGCTGGCGAGTCAGTTGGACGCTCGCCTGCCTGCTGTCAAATGGCCGCCCGGCCGTGAACCACGATGCTAGGATGATACTCCATGCCAATGTGCCCATCACGTTCCAGTTCGGCGTACTCCTCGTCGGAAACCCCGAGGAGCTGTTTGTAGACATACTCATTGTGCTCGCCGAGACGACAGGGCGGTCGACGGATGCTCCCCGGTGTCCTGGACATCTTCCACAGCATACCGGGGTACAGGTGGCTCCCGCACTCAACGTGGGTGACTTGCTCGAAGAACCCGCGCTCCCTTATGTGAGGGTCAGCATAACAGTCTCTCTCGTCCATGAGCGGGCCAGCCGCTACGCCAGCTTCCTGCAACAGGTGCATCACCTCATAGTCCTGGCGCTGCCGAGTCCAATCGGCGATGTGCCGGTCGAGCTCATCCTGGTTGTGCCAGCGGCTCAGCGTATCCGAGAACTTGCCATCATCAGCCCAGGATGGGTCGCCCATGGCGTGACACAATGCTTGCCATTCCTTGTCGGAGCAAACGGTAATGGCTATCCAACGATCGTCTCCCTGGCAGGGATAGAGGCCACAGGGCGCTGCCGAAGGGTGTCTGTTGCCTATCGGTTCCTGCACCCGCCCGTTCATGGTGTAGTCCATGACGGCTTCACCCAACTGGGGGATGATAGTCTCAATCTGGGCTACGTCAACGAACTGGCCCTTTCCTGTCCGCTGACGGTAGTGCAGAGCGAGCATGGCCGCGAAGGCTGCCACGGCCCCGGCAGCGGCATCGCAATGGTAGACTTCGGTGGTCCAGGTAGGGTCAGCTTCAGGATAGCCGCGCAGCAGCGTATGCCCTGCGATGCACTCCAGGTGCCTGCCCAGGGCTATTCGATCGGAGTATGGTCCACTACTTCCGAAAGCCGGCATGGAGACCATGATGATATCCGGCTTCACCTTCTTCAGTTCCTCATAGCTCAAGCCGATCTTGTTCATTGTGCCGTAGGCGTTGTTCTCAATGAATAGATCGCTTATCCCGACGAGCCTCTTGAGTATCTCTAGGCCTTTGGGCCGCATGTAGTCAACTGTCATGCTGAGCTTGTTGCGGGCGTGGACGTTGAACATGGCCGCCCTGTTGTATGGTCGCTCTCCTGCCTTTCGGTCGGGATATCCCGCGGTGGCCATCCCGCGTGTGCTCAGCAGGCTGTCAGTGGGTCGCACCATGATGCCCCTGGTGCCGTAGGGCGCAAACCTGGTGTTCTCCACCCTGATGACCTCCGCCCCCATGTCTGCCAGCATCATGGTGGTAAAGGTACCGGCCCACACCACTGTCATGTCGACTACCCGTATTCCCACCAGGGGAAGATTTCCTGCAGCGCTAGGGGGACGCTCTGACATCATATTGCACCAGCGTCTCTGAGCCTGGCCAGATCCTCGCGGCTGTAGCCCAGACTACAGTATATCTCTACGTTATGCTCTCCCAGGAGAGGTGCCGCCCTTGGTGTCTTGGCGGGCGTCTCTGAGGGTCTGAATGGGGCTCCAGGATATGTTAACCTCCCCGTCCTGGGATGCTCGATTTCAACAAAGAAGCCCCTCTCGCGAAAGTGAGGATCGTTCACAAGGTCCTCGGTGGTGTAGAGGGGTGCCAGGGCGGCCCGCGCGCTCTTGGCAGCTTCCCATATCTCGGTCTTGGTGCGGTTCATGGCCCACGGATAGAGAACGGCAAGGATGGCATGCTGGCACTGAGTGTCCATCTGGCCTTCAGCGGTGCCGAATTCCGGGCCCGCAAGTTCGGGCGGCGAACCCAGCAAGGCGAAATTGCGGGGCCACCAGGGTACCCCGCCAGCCACATCAAAGTAGCCATCTTTGCAGGGGTATATCCCTTCCGGACAGCCCGACATGATGCCGCCCCTACTGCCGCCAACACGCGTCGTTATCTCCTTCTGGCCTGTGTATTGATGTGCCAGCAGGTAGGGTGCCCGCCGGTCCATGCTACCCAGGCATGTCTCTAGCAGTGAGACGTCAACATGCTGGCCCGTGCCGGTCAACCTGCTGCCAAAGAGAGCGATCATGGTGGCCGTTGCTGCCAGAACGCCTGCCTGGTACTGGAGGACATTGCCTCCCAGCTTCAGAGGTGCCCTGTCGGGCTGCCCCACCATTTTCATGGAGGTACCCATGGCATTGAGCGCCAGCTCAGAAAGCCTGTAGTTGCGGTAGGGGCCCGTCTGGCCGAAATTGGAGATGGAAGTCAACACCAGGCTTGGATTGGCCTTCTGCAGGGTGGAATAGTCAAGCCCCAGTGATGGCATCACTCGTGGCGAGAAGCTCTCCACCACAATGTCAACCTGCTCCACCAACTTGCGCAGGATCTTCTTACCGGCGTGTGACTTCACATTAAGGGTGATGCTTCTCTTGTTTGTGTTCAGATGCAGGAAGAGTCCGCTTTTCTCAATGTCGGGCTCATCGTCCAGGAAAGGTCCAATGCTTCTAGCGGGGTCTCCCTGCCCTGGTCTTTCAACCTTGATGACCTCCGCGCCGTAGTCTGCCAACAGCTTGGTGCAGTATGGGCCGGCAATGTACCAGGTAAGGTCCAACACACGGACGTCTGATAGCGCACTCTCAGTCATGTTGCAATAACCCTCCGATCGCGACGGATACCTAACTCCCCCGCACCAGACGCCTAATCATAATCATGCGGCGCAAATCTCACCCATACGCCTCCTTGCGAGCAGCGCGTGTGATTCTTCGGAATCGACTCTCTATGGTATCTCAACGCTGATTCTGGCCTTGTGGTGGTACTCTCCATCCTCCCACTGGCCAACCATGACCTCTCCCTGGATCATCCGCTTTATGCCGAAGGTCTCTTCGCCGCCGAAGGACTTGGTGCCATCCGGCAGCTCTATCTCGATGCCCTCCATGTAGTCTGCAATGGCCTCGGTATCCTCGACAGTGCCAGCGCCCTTCATGGACTCTACCAGGATCATTACCGGGTCCCAGCCGCCTTCCACAACCCGGCTGATGTCGTAGCCTGTGGCCCCGTACCGCTCAACCGCCCTCTCGCGGAATTCCTTCTCCTCGGGCCGAATAAGGTAGTCCTGCTCGTAGTCGAAGGTTGCTGTGATGCCACCTTCACAAGCCTCGGCTCCTGCCACCTCCATAAGCTGTGCGGGTGCCACGGGAGCGCAGCTCACCTTCAGCCCTTCGTACCCCAGCTCGTGAAGCTGCTTCCAGATGAGCGCGACCGATCCTGGTGAAGATGTCACGGTGTCGATCATGTCCGGGTTCTCCGCAATCATCCCGGTCAGGAGCGGATAGAACTCGGTGGCCTGTGGGTCAAAGTACTCCCATCCGAGCACCTCCCAACCGGCATCCCTGATCCGGGGGTCAATAATGTCGTGGTCGCTGTGCCCAACCTCGCTGTCGGGCACAATACCGTACCACGTGTCGAGCTCCGGGTAGTTGTCCCTGATATACTGGTGCACGGCAGGCTGCATCTCTTTGCCCGTCATGTTGATGGAAAACATGAGTGGCTTGTCGGGCCCCAGCCTGTCCGGGTCAGAGCCAGCTCCCAGGACCAGAACACCTGCTTCCTCAGTAATGGGCGCAATGGCTATCATGGCCGGTGAGCCGAGCGGGCCGATGACGAACTTCACATTGTCCACAGATATGAGCTTGTTTATCCCGGTGACGGCATCGGTGGCGCTGTACTTGTCATCGTAATAAACCACTTCCAGTGTGTACGTTTTACCAGCCACCTCTATGCCACCCGCTTCGTTGAGCTCCTCTATGGCCATCTCTATGCCGTATTTCCAGCCCAAACCCCAGTACGACGCGGGTCCGGTGAGCGACAGCAGCGCTCCGATCTTGATGGTACCGCCCTCTTCCGGTTCTGAGTCACCGCAGGCTGTGACAGCAGGCACGCACACCACCACAGCCAGAAGCAGTAGACACATAATCTTTCCCACTCTGCCTCTCATTTTCTGATGCACCTCCTTTACAGCGATCTGCTCCTTCTCAGAGTCCCGTCAGTCTGAGATACGCTTTGTACTCAGCGCAGACATGAGTGCCTTTCAGGCCTGGCGGCACTGTCCCTCGGCGAGCCGTGCCCGGATGCCACCAGCTAGCGATTTCGGACGCCTGCCAGGATTGGGTGGACAATCATGTTCAGCAATGGTACCCCCTGCCATTGCGTCGATTGTGGCAGGTTGTCCAGAGTAGCGTAAGCTCCAGGGAGTGCATTAGGACACGGGCAGGGGGCATTATTCTGAGCCCCGCGAGACAGTAGGGGCAACA
>QMOF01000086.1 GCA_003650185.1 Chloroflexota bacterium
CTGCACCCGTCCCTCCATACGGAGGCGCTGGGACAGTCTACGGGGCCTACCCCCCTGGACCAGCAGTGCAGAATCCGTATGGCCCAGCCATGACGCGAGAGCAGGAACTCGACTTTCTCACGAACCAGGCTGAGTCCATAAAGGGTCAGTTAGACCAGATCGAAGCCAGAATACGGGAGATTGAGGCCAGTACCGAGGACTGAACCCTACCCTGCTGCCGGAGACAAACCAGCGACAGGGAGATTGATGGTACTGTCCTGGTACGCGTCGTGCGGCGTTTGGGGTAGCCTCAGCCTCCCCAAACGCCGTGGCTGAATCAGGGACAGGCCCTATTGGGTAGAAGGGTTGAACAGCAAAGCAGAGGAGGAGACAATGCCTTTGTGGAAGTACGCAAAAGGGAACAAGGAGGTCACCAACGAGGAGATAGACAAGGTCCTGGCCAGCCTCATCTGTTTCAAATGCGGCAAGGAGCTTCACTCGGACGATTGCCCCTTCGCCAAGCTCAGAGACGAACTGAGAGCCCTGAAGGAATCACCGGACACGTCAGGTTAAGCAAGGAGTGGTTCTCCGTACGGGAACGTAGCATCGGCGGGCGACCGAGCGTGAAATCAGCCGTCAGGCAGTTGGAGGCATAAGACAAAGTGGAACAGCCAATTGATTTGGAGCCCCATTATTCGACCAAAGACATACCCGGCAAGTGCATCAAGTGTCTTGCCGAGCAAAGGCTTAATAGCTGTCTGATCGAGCTACTACGGGGACAGAAGGAAGACACGGAGCTGGCGCAGACGTACGAGAGATTGGTGGCCTTCCTGAAGTCGCCCGAATCTCAAAAGTTGCGTGAGGACTCGGAACGCTATCTGGCCGACGGAAAGCAGGTGAGTGTGGAGATACGCTTTGTGGACGGCACAGCCCAGTACGAGTTGAAGGTCAAGTAGGTCAGGCGAAGCCATCACGCTGCTGTTAGCCTGGGTGGCGATCGGCGGCTGAGAGCCAGACCAAGACAACCAAGGAGAAGAGATGCGAATATCGGTGTGCGGAAAAGGCGGCAGCGGCAAGAGCACTGTCGTTGCCTTGCTAGCAGAAGCATTGTGCCTGAAGGGGTTCAGAGTGCTGGTGGTCGACGCGGACGAGTCCAACTCCGGGCTCTTTCGTATGCTTGGTCTGGAGCATGCGCCGGTCCCCTTGATGGAACTGGTCGGAGGGAAGAAGGAGCTTTTGCAGAAAATGATCAGCACCTTCTCATCCAAAGAGCCGCGCGGCAGGATGGATGTCCTGACCGATGACAGAATCCTGGTAAGGGATATCCCCCGTCACTGTACCGCGTACAGGGGCAACCTTCGGCTAGTGAACGTGGGCAAGATTCTCGAACCGCTTGAGGGGTGTGCCTGTCCCATGGGAGTGCTGAGCCAGGAATTCCTGAGAAAGCTCAGCATGGACAACGGAGAAATCGCCATTGTTGACATGGAAGCTGGCATCGAGCATTTCGGCCGAGGCGTCGAGACCAGCATAGACACTGTACTGGTTGTGGTCGAGCCGTCCATGGAGTCCCTGGAGCTAGCTGCCAAAGTGAAGCACCTGGCCGCTGGGGCAGGAGTCAGCAGCACCTGGGCGCTGCTCAACAAGGTGACCTCCGATGAGTTGGCCCAGAAGCTGAGACAAGAGTTGGACAGGAGAGGGCTGGAAGCGATCGGCATTATCCACCAGCACCCGGAGATATTTGAGGCTTGTCTAGAAGGCCACAAGGTCGATGGAGAGACGGCACGCCGCGAGATTGGAGAGGTGGTGGACCACCTGTTGGCGAGGTGAAGAGAGCTACACCCATAGGAGCGCCCCATGCTGGCGTCAGGACGCAGAATGGTCGGGCAACAGAACTACGTTGCGGCAAGAACGTTCACCGGAGAGCGATGAGTTCAGAACTGGACAGGATGGCTGATGAACTTGAGAAGGAGCTGTGGGCGGGCTACTCGCCGATAGTAATAGACCACGCCCGGGATCCCAGAAACGTCGGCCGTATCCCCGATGCTGATGGTTTTGGCAGCTTCACCGGGCCCTGCGGCGATAACATGGAGATATGGATCAGCGTGAAAGACAACCGTATCCAGGAGGCCACCTTCTGGACCGACGGGTGTAGCACGACCATCGCTGCTGGCAGCATGATCACCGAGATGGCCAGGGGAAGGTCTGTCACTGAAGCGTTGCGCATTACACAGCAAGACGTTCTCCAGGCCCTGGGGGGACTGCCTGAAGAAAGCATGCACTGCGCCCTGCTGGCATCCAATACGCTGAAGGAGGCCATCAAGGACTACCTTGCCTACAAAAGGGAGCCGTGGAAGCGGGCCTACGGCAAGCATTGATGACATGAATCAGGGTGACACGGACTTCGTGGACTACTATCAGGTGCTCGGGATCGACCGGGATGCCAGTCAAGAGGAGGTCAAGAAGGCCTTCCGCCGGCTGGCTATGCGCTACCATCCAGACCGCAACCCTCAGGCCACCAGGCAAGCCGAGGAGCGCTTCAAGCAGATAAACGAGGCCTACGAAGTACTTGGTCACGAGCAGAAGAGGCGCCAGTATGACTACCTCATATCCGGGCCGCGCAGACCGCGCCGAGCGGTCAGGGATGACTATACCTTCGTTGACCTGTCCTCTCCTGCCTCCGGTGACGACGCGCTTGGGCAGTTATTGTACGAACTGGATGCCCTAGGTCTCGGCCTCTGGCGCGTGCGATGCAACCGCGGTTGCAGGCGAGGTTTCGGCCGACGGTGCAATCGCTCCGACAGACGGTGGTAGGCCATGAGATCCATCGTCTACGGTCCGGTGTCTTCCTGGCGGCTGGGAAGATCGCTGGGCATCGACCTCCTATCTACCACAACGAAGACATGCTCCTTCGACTGCGTCTACTGCCAGTTAGGGGCCGGCCAACCAGCGGATGAGCGAAGGGAGCTCGTCTCAATCCACGAGGTAGCAGCATCCCTGGAGGAGGTGCGCCACGTGCCAGCGGACTATGCCACCTTCTCCGGGATGGGAGAGCCGACGCTCGCGCGAAAGCTGGGCGAGGCGATCGAGATCGCCAGGTCCCTCCTCCACCTCCCCGTGGCCGTTCTGACCAACTCGTCACTCCTGTCCAGAGAAGACGTGCGCCAGGAGCTTGCTCGGGCGGATGTTGTTGTGGCCAAGGTCGATGCCCCCACAGAGGAGCTCTTTCAACAGATAAACAGGCCCTGCCCCAGCTTCCACTTAGCTGACATCCTGAACGGGATAAGTGAGTTCAGAAGGGGGTTCAGCGGAAAGCTGGCGCTGCAGATGATGTTCGTGGAAGCAAACAAAGAATACGCGGCGGAGATGGCCAGAATAGCTCGAGACCTCCTGCCCGACGAGGTGCAAATCAATACGCCGCTCCGACCCTGCCCGGTGGAGCCGCTCTCGAAAGAAGAGCTAGACAGGATAAAGCGGGAGTTCTCCGGACTGAAGAGAGTGGTGACGGTCTACGAGGCAACCACGCCCGAGGTCGTGCCCTTGCATCGGGAAGAGACTTTGCGGCGGAGGCCTCGACTATGATGGTACCACGCTTGAAGGAGCAGCGAGCGGGCTGTGGCTACCGCGTTCACATGATGCAGTCTGAGTATATGGACAGACGAAATGCAATCACAGTAGGCGCCCGTACCCGTTCAGGTACAGAGGCAAAATGACCTTGCTCATCATTTATGACAACCAGGCTTACGACCACAGGCTGACGCCAGCGTGGGGTTTCTCGTGCCTTGTCAGGCTCGGACACAAGGGCATCCTGTTCGACACGGGTGGGGAGGGTGCAATACTGATGCAGAATGCGGGCTTGCTTGGCATCGACCTGGCCCAGGTTGACACAGTCGTGCTGTCGCACATGCACGGCGACCACGTGGGCGGGCTGGCCAGCGTTGTGCAGCACAACCGGACCGCGACCATCTACCTGCCTGCTTCCGCATCGGAAAGCTTCAAAAGGGAGGTCAGGCTTGCTGGGCCAGCAGTCGAGGAGGTGACCAGCCCGAGGCAGATTGCCGAAGACGCATTCACCACTGGCGAACTCGGCAGTGGCCTGAAGGAGCAGGCGCTAATACTGAGAACCTTGTCCGGCCTGGTAGTCATAACAGGTTGCAGCCACCCGGGCGTGGTGAGCATGGTCGGGAAAGCGAAACAGACCGTCGGAGGTAGCGTACGCCTGGTTGTGGGCGGATTCCACCTGGGTGGTGCGTCAACAGGCGCTATACAGGCTGCGATTGAAGGTCTCTCGGGACTGGGTGTGCAGATGCTAGCGCCCTGTCACTGTACCGGCGATAAGGCACGACGGCTATTCCAGAAGCACCTCGGTGAGAGCTACATGGACGTGGGGGCGGGCAAGAGAATAGAGATCATATAGAGAGGAAGCGATGCTGCGCGTTAGACCAGATATGTGCCTCGGGTGTGGGCTGTGCACCCAGGAGTGTCCCACAGGGGCCATCAGCCTTCGTTCACGACTGGCGCACATAGACCAGAGAAGGTGTAACCACTGCGGGATATGCGTTGACGTTTGTCCACAGGGTGCCATCGTGGAAAGCATGCCCGTGTCGGAACAGAGTCTGAAGTGCGTCCTCTCCGAGCTCAAGCGGCAGACGGACGACCTGCTAGCCAGGATTGACAGGCTGAGGGGCTAAGAGAAGTGTGCACAAGGCTCCGGGCGGTGCGGACTCAGCCTGCTAGTCGGAAGCTACCCTCCCGGCGCTGCTTACTTACGGGTGATTGAATTCTTCGGTCGATACCAGCAGGCAGGGGTTCAGCTCATAGACGGGAGCTTTCGCCTTCAGGGCAGCGCCGACCGAACCAAGCCTGGGGCTCATAGCCCCGCTGGCCTTGAGCTCGGCTATTAGCGCACCTGCCTTGTCCCCTAGCCCCAGGGACTCACATATGCCCCTTATTTGACGTCCGTCTACCTGAAGGTATCGCGCCTGCTCTACCATCCTTCTGACCAAGACTGTCACCGCGTCCAGTTCCACCTCGCCCATCGCCGCGAAAGCAGCTATCAGGGCTCTGGCTGGCTCCCACCTGGATGTTGCTTCGGCCGTCCGCACTAGATGTCTGACAACGCTGGGCATCAGGTAGGTCTCGCCGGGACTGAAACGCAGTAGCTTGTCCTCCCAGTCCTGCGTCCCGCGCGCTGAAGTCGCCGGAATCAGCAGCTTCCATTCATATGCCGCCATCAGGATGTCCACCGCGTTAGCGCCCACCATATTCTGGACCTCCTGGTAGGAGACCCTGCCCTTTTCATAGGCACGGTGCAGCACCTCAGCCAACGCCTCTACCAGACGGATATCAACCATGAAGCTAGCCAGGGCTGTTCTCAAGGCAGCTAAACAGCACTGCTTGTCGGCAGGATGGGGCAACGTCACTCCTTAGCACCCCGGCGCCTTCGGCGTCCTGGTGGCAGCCTAGCTCAGGGGAGGCACGCATGTCAAGAACCAGCATATGGAGCACTTCGACAGTTGGAGAACAGCTTCAATTTCGGGTATGATTAGGCCGGGGCAGGTTTTGACAGGCAGACAGCATCAACCCAATCAGTCGCTCTTTGGCTCTGGTCGCCTATCTCTCAAAAGACAAGGAAGCTTCATTTGCACTTGCGGCTTCAGCGTGTGCTTGCGCCGCGCCTGGCTCCCCCGGAATGGCGTGCTTCCAGGGAACAACGCCGCGACATGTCTTGAACCGGCCTGCCGGGCCACCAACATCAATGCCCTTACCATGATGGCCGACTGCCCCGAGCACTGAGCGAGGAGGATGAAGCTATGACTACTGGTGATTTCGTGTACGATTCCCTGAGAAGGATAGTCGGCCAGGACTTCGTTTCCAACGCCCCGGAAGATCTCTACATCTATTCTCATGACCTGGGAGCACAGCCACCACGCAAGGTCGACTACGTGGCAATGCCACGGACGGTGGAGCAGGTGCAGGAGATAGTCAGACTGGCAAACGAGGCAAGAGTCCCAATTACACCGATGGGCGGCGGCCTGACCCTGTCAGCCTTGGCCTTGCCGGTCAAGGGCGGCATCATCCTCGACATGAAGAGAATGGACAGGATCATCGAAGTGAACGGGAGCAGCAAATATGCCGTAGTGGAAGCAGGCGTTACCCAGGGAGCCCTGAAGTCCTACCTGGAGAAGCACCACCCCGAGCTTCAGCATTCTACGCCGGAATCGCCTCCTGCTGCCACCGTCGTTGGAAACGTGCTCATTCATGGCCATGGACATCTCACCCCGGCACACGGTACGAACTCCCGCATGATAAACGGCCTCGAAGTCGTGCTGCCCACCGGAGAGGTATGCCGCATCGGGTCCTGCGCCGTTTCCCCCTACTGGTTCACCAGGGAGTGCCTCCCAGACCTGGTGGGACTGTTCGTTGGATGGTACGGCATCACCGGCATCATCACCAAAGCTTCCATTCAGCTTTTCCCCAAGCCGAAGCTGAGGGACCTGGTGCTGTTTTCAACCGATGACCCTGGCCTTCTTTCCGACGTCGTCTTCGACCTCTTCCAGATGGAAATCGCAGAGAACTTCTTCGCCATCACCCAGGACAAGCCAGCGTGGATGTACGGACACACATATATCACTGTAACCATCGCGGGACAGAGCAGGGACGAGTTCGAGTGCAAGAAGACGCAACTCCTCAGCATGTTTAACGGAAGACTGGACCTGATCGACCCGATACCGGCCTCGCTGAGGGAAAGGTACCTGGAGGTGCCCCCCTTCGCTGCCACGCAGGCTGACTTCGCCAAAGGGGGAGGCTTCGAGTACTACGGTTGCATCGTACCGGTAGAGAAAGTGCCTGAAGCCTGGAACAGGGGTCTGGGCATCGCTCGCAAACACGACGTGGTCTTCTCGTATGGGCTCCAGGCCCTTGATGCCGGGCACAGCGTCATGTGTGGGCCAGTCTATTCCTTCAACCGCGCAGACGAGAGGGACATTGAGAAGGTCAGGCATGCCCTGGAGGAGTCCAGCAGGCTCGCTCTGGACCTGGGAGGGCTTATCTGGAAGGCAGGACTGCCGGGACAGGCACTCATGATGGAGAGAATGGACCGGAATACCCTGGCACTGATGAGGAAAGTCAGGAAGGTGCTCGACCCGAACGGAATCATGAACCCGGGCAACTGGGGGGATTGACATGGAACTGAAGGAATACGCCGACGTAGTCCACAGATGTTTCAGGTGCGGTTACTGCAAGTTCACCTACGATTTCTCATATCGGGGCTTCAATTGCCCACTGTATAGCACCCGCCGTCTTGAGAGTTGCTCGCCGGGTGGACTGATGTGGCTGATACGCGCGTCTCTCATGGAAAGGGAGATCGCATGGAGCGACCGTCTCACCGATATCCTGTATTCATGCACGATGTGCCGGAACTGCGTTCAGCAATGTCGATTCAGTTTTAACCACAAACTGGTAGGCATATTTGAGGCGGCCAGGGAGAGAGTGATAGAAGCAGGCAGCGTACCCCCGAAGGTCAACCACTTTCTCACCGCCATTCACGGATATGGAAATCCCTACAAGCTCTTGAGACAAGACAGGGGAAGCTGGGCGGAGGGGACAGGAATAAGGTTGTACAGAGAAGGCGACGACTTCCTGTACTACGTCGGCTGCGTCGGCTCATACGATAGCACCGGTCAGAGGGCCGCCAGAGCCCTGGGAGAAGTCTTACTGAAGTCCGGGCTGGCCTTCGGCATTCTGGGAAGCCAGGAGACCTGTGACGGAAACGAAGTGAACACACTGGGCGAGAAGGGACTCTTTGAGGTGCTCAAGCAACAGAACGTCCAGACCTTCCAGAACATGCACGTAGCGAAGATAGTGACCCTGTCACCGCACTCATATAATGCCCTGCTCAACCACTACCCCGGCGGTTTCGAGGTGTTTCACTACACTCAACTCCTCAGAGACCTCATCAAGGGCGGGCAACTGCACCCCTCCAGACCTTTCCCAGAGAGAGTCACCTACCACGATCCGTGCTTCCTGGCCCGCTACAACCAGGAATATGAAGCACCGCGAGAGGTTATCAGGTCCATCCCTGGAATCGAGCTGGTGGAAATGGACAGGAACAGGGAGAATGCCTTCTGCTGTGGCGGAGGGAGTGCCAACTTCTATACCGACGTCCTGGGTGGCGGCAGGGACCGGCCGAGCGTGGCCCGTGTCCACGAGGCATACTCCACCGGCGCCACCGTTCTGGCTGTCTCCTGTCCCATCTGCCTGACCATGCTGGAGGATGCCGTCAAGACGGCGGGACTGGAAGGACAATTGAGGGTCAAAGACGTCTCCGAGATCGTGAGGGAGTCTTTGTAAAGCCCGCCCTGACGGGCCGTGACCGGCTGCCTGGCGGACTTCAATAGTCCTGTTTGCAAGGGAAGCGGGCTCCAGCCCCCCAGATGTGGGCCTGGACCATTCCTTTTGAATGGGCTACCGTAGCAGGCGTAGCGTGGGTGAAGCACAGCGCAACCCACCACCGTCCCCCAGAAGGTGGGTTTCGTTTCGCTGTACCTAACGTACACCTGCTTCTGGATGGGCTACCGTAGTCATGCACAGTC
>QMOF01000087.1 GCA_003650185.1 Chloroflexota bacterium
ATGGCGGATAGCAGCCTCCACCCCCCTGTGGCTGCTTATTGACGCCGCCAGCCGCATCCTGCCAGCGTGGGTATGCCAAAAAATCATTCTGTTCCTCATTTTCTTCCTGTGTGGGCTGGGAGCCCATCGTCTGTTTCCATTCAAGGGCGCCGGAAGCTACTTCGCCGGCGTGCTGTACATGGTGAACCCCTTCACTTACGTCCGCCTGATGGCCGGGCAGTGGGGGGTGCTCGGTGCTTATGCCCTCATGCCCTTCGCCATCAAGGCCTTCATTGACCTCCTGGAGAGGCAGGACAGGAGGCAGGCCGCAAAGGTAGCATTGCTATCTACCCTGGTAGGTGTGTTCCAGGTGCACGGGTACCTCTTCCTCTTCATAGCCTTCGCGGTCATCCTCTTGGTCAGGCTGGTCCACCAGCGCAGGGAGCGGGTCAACCTGCAAATAGCCAAGGCCGTGGCCCTGGCCGGTGTCATGTTCGTGGCACTGAACCTGTACTGGCTCGTTCCAGCACTGACCGCCAGCGACACCCTGCTGGAAGAAATAGGACAGTCAGACTTGCTGGTCTTCGCCCCCAGGCCAAGCACCGGCGCGGGGACTATGTTCGACCTGGCCGCGATGTACGGCTTCTGGAGAGACGGCTACCAGTACGCCAGCGATACTCTGCCGTGCTGGTGGCTGGGTTTCGCTTTCATCTTCTACCTGTCTGTACTGGGCCTGGTGCATGAGTCCAGCAGCGACAGGATAGGCTGGGTGGTGCGGGCTTTCGGCATTATCTGGCTGGTGGGACTCACTCTGGCCGCCGGGGCCGCCATTGAATTCAGCAGGTCTCTCCTTGAATGGCTGTTTGACCACCTGTATCTGTTTCGAGGGTTCAGGGACTCGCACAAGTTTGTCGCTCTGCTTTGCCTGTGTTACTCATACCTGGGCGGCCTGGGGGTGTACCATGTCACGGAGTCATGGAGATCACACCGGTTCACCGGGCCAAGACTCCGTCAGGCAGCGCTGACGGGCACCATCGCTCTGGCCTTTGTCGTCCCTCTGGCCTACTCATACCCCATTTTCAGCTTCAACGGCCAACTCAAGCCGACGGACTATCCTGACGAGTGGCACCAGGTGAACGAGTACCTCAATCAGGACGAGGATGATTTCAACGTCCTGTTTCTGCCGTGGCACATGTACATGGACTACGACTGGCTGCCCAACAAAGACAAGAGGCTATTGAGCCCGGTTTCCCGGTTCTTTGACAAGCCAGCCATTTGGGGAGACAACATCCAGGCCGGTGGCATCTACTCTCAGAGCACAAACCCGACAAGCAGCTACCTCGAATTCCTCCTGGCCAGAGCAGACAGCATTGGCAATCTCGGAGAGCTGCTGGCCCCGCTGAACGTAAGATATGTCGTCCTGTTCCACGAAGCAGACTGGGAGTCTTACGGCTTTCTGCGTGAACAGCAGGACCTGGCAGTGGAGATTGAGGGAAAGCACCTGACCCTGTTCCGTAACCAGCGCCCGACGGCTAGGGCCTACGGGGTCGACAGCGTCGTCTATGTTGACAACCTCGAAGAGTACCTCCAACTGAGCGTGGAGCAAGATGTGATGCAACATCTCTACTTGCTGGGGCCCGGGGAAGACAAAGGCCCTGCTGGCGCTTTCCAGCCCCTTGAGGTCGTCCAGCATAGCCCCACCAGGTACGAGATCGAGGGCACCGAGAAGACCTGGACCATCTTCACCGTGCCCCAGCGGATCAATAGCGAGCACTGGCAATACGGCAGCAGCCCCACTTGCCAGAACCTGGGCCTGATGCCCGCCTTCCAGGTCGGCGAGGACGGTGGTCAGATCACCTACTCCAGGTTCTACACAGTGTACCTGCCAGCCTATTGTGTCTCAGCAACCGCGCTTCTGGTGCTGGCCGCGGGCTATGCGCTGGCATTGAAGCGCCGGCCTGCCGCCTGAGGTTCCTGCCAGGAGAAGCCCCGGTGCTGGTGGGGCGGCCGCCACATCCCAATGTTGCGGACGATCTGCGAAAAATTGCCCATGGTGTGTCTGGACCGCCGGAAATGGTGTAGAATCACAGCAAAAATAGGGGCAGGACATGGAGAATGTAAGGCTTGACAGATTACGTGGCAGTCTTCTCAGATGCTTGCTTCTGACAGGTTTGCCACGTTATCGTACCGCGGAGCTACTTACAAGTCTTGTACGGCCTCATAATATAGATATTTCATCCGATAAGGACATCTGGAGACCGCGGGGTCTAAGAAACTACAAAGAAACAACCCTGATAGATAGCAACGATTTTCTGCCCTCGGAGACGCGCAGACTGTTGAGAGAGTGGTGGTTGGAAAAGCCCCGTGGTGCTAGGTTGCCTAATTGGGATATTGCCTCAACCTGCACAATCGAGGGTAAGAAAGGCCTTCTGTTAGTCGAAGCTAAGGCGCATGACAAGGAGTTATCGGATGCTGGTAAGTCGCAACCAACTACACCCAATGGTCAGCTAAATCACGAACGCATTGGACTTGCCATTGACCAGGCTAATTCGGGCTTAACTGGACTTCTAGCGGGCTGGGCGCTTTCACGCGGCTCAAATTACCAGCTCAGCAACCGTTTCGCTTGGGCATGGAAACTGGCTACCTTGGGTGTGCCTGTCATTCTTGTTTATCTCGGCTTTCTTAACGCTATGGAAATGCTCGACCGAGGTCAGCCGTTTAAGACTCATACAGCATGGGAAGCTTGTATCCGGAACCATGCCAAAAATCGTGTTCCTGATGACGCTTGGAACAGGAAGCTGGAAATCAATGGTACGCCGGTCTGGTTCCTAATACGCTCCATGGAATTAGGACTAAATAAATGTCGATTAGTTTTCCACAAATCTAAAACCAGTAGCCTCTGTAACGCCAGAATCAAGTGCTTCTTGTGAAAGAAGAGTGTTACTGGCTCCCTGTGCTTACTAAGTGGTCCACACCCGCATTGAACATTAAGCCAACTTGTATTGCCCTGGATACTATGACTTCAAGGCAGATATGTTGACAAACAGGCTTCAGACTGGTATATACTGTACCATCTAACAACTGAATAGACTAAAGGCTGGGAACAAGAAGAGTAGGCTTCAAGCGAGGCTCAGAGAGTCGGGGGTAAGGTGTGAGCCCGATGCTGGCGCGGTAGCTGAATGGGCTTGGGAGCCGCAGGCTGAAGGCAAAGCTGTGTAGGTCGCGACGGAGAGGGCACCGTTATCAGAGCCCAGGGTATAGCACCGATCAAAGGTGGTGATGTACCCGCAAAGAGATGGCCGGCGTGAGGATCCGGCTAACAAGGGTGGCACCGTGGATTCAGCCCTCCGCCCCTTGAAGGGGCGGAGGGTTTTTTTCTTACTCAAGAACTGTAGCCATGGGCAATCCAGACATTCTACGCGCGGACAGACAACCGGATATTTGCAGTACCGTCGTCAAGGAGTTGCCAGCGGACCTGGAGACTCCCGTCTCGGTATTCCTCAAACTGGGCAAGAAGCCGCCATGCTTCCTCCTGGAGAGCGTGGAAAGAGGGGAGCAGCTCGGCCGGTATTCCTTTATCGGCACGAATCCCTACCTTGCCCTGCGCACGTACGGAGACGAGGCACTGATCCACCGTGGACAAGATGTCACCAGGCTCAGCCTGGGAAGGCCCGGACAGGGCCCAGACCCTCTGCACCTGGTGCAGTCGCTTCTGGCGCAGCGCAAGACATCCAAGCCCGCAGGACTGCCCGGCTTCTTCGGGGGTGCCGTGGGCTACCTGGGTTACGACGTAGTGCGGTTTTTCGAAGAGTTGCCACCCTGCTCCCAAGACGAACTCGGGCTGCCCGACTCCACCTTCCTCTTCACCGACTCCGTCATCATCTTCGACCATGTACAGCACAAGATGCGGGTGGTCCTTAGCGCGCCGCCCCAAAGCGACCAGAGTTCAGACGGTCAGGGTGCGCTGGAGGCCATCGAAGATGTCTTCACCACTCTTGGCAGCGCCCTTCCATCAGAGCCCCAGATGCGCTTCAGTGCATCGGCCACCGAGGCGCCAACCCTGGAATCCAACTTCAGCCGCGCCCAGTTCGCCGACATGGTCAGAGCGGCCAAAGAGTACATCATGGCAGGCGACGCCTTCCAGATCGTCCTGTCGCAAAGGCTACGCCGCAAGACACACACCGATCCCTTCTCCATCTACCGGGCCCTGCGCATTCTGAATCCCTCACCTTACATGTTCTACCTGGACTTCGGCGACTTCCAGATCATCGGCTCTTCGCCAGAGATGCTTGTCAAGCTCGAGGATGGGAAGGCCGAGACCAGGCCCATCGCTGGAACAAGGCGCCGCGGGCACACCGACGAGGAAGACGAGGCAATCATCGCTTCCCTGCTGGCTGATCCGAAAGAGAGGGCTGAGCACATCATGCTCGTGGACCTAGGCCGGAACGATATTGGCAGGGTATCACGCTTTGGCAGCGTAAAGGTGCCCATGCTGATGGGAGTGGAGAAATATTCCCACGTCATCCACATTGTCTCTTCGGTTCACGGCGAGTTGAGACCCGAATGCGACGCCTTCGATCTCATGAGGGCGTGTTTCCCCGCCGGCACACTGACCGGAGCCCCCAAAGTACGCGCCATGGAGATCATTTCGGAGTTGGAGGGAACAGCCAGAGGCCCCTACGGCGGGGCGGTGGGCTATTTCGGCTTTGGCGGCAACATGGACACATGTATTACGATCCGCACCATAGTCATGGTGGGCGACACAGTGTACTTGCAGGGAGGGGCTGGGATCGTGGCTGACTCGGACCCCATCCGGGAATACGAAGAGACGCTGAGCAAGGTCCAGGTACTGGAAGAGGCTGTCCGTCTGGCCGAAAGCTGGAGCGAGGGCAAGCAGAGATGACTGATGGTACCGGCAAACGAGGGACAGGCACGAGAGGCACCACAGCAAGCAGAGGACTGGTGAAGGCGGGCGAGTCATCACAACCACACTGCGGCGGGGGGACAGAAAAATGATCAAAGAAGCAATCGCCAGGCTCATCGACAGGCAGAGCCTCAGCATCGGTGAAGCTGAGGCGGTCATGCAGGAGATCATGCTCGGCGAGGCTACGCCTAGCCAGATAGGTGCCTTTCTCATCGCGCTACGAATGAAGCAGGAGACAGCCGAAGAGATCGTCGGCTGCGCCAGGGCTATGCGCGCCCACGCTCTCAAGGTGGAGACGAACCACGACCCGGTGATAGACACCTGCGGCACAGGTGGTGACGGCACCGGCACCTTCAACGTATCCACCGTGGTGGCCTTTATAGTGGCAGGCGCCGGTGTAGCGGTGGCCAAGCACGGCAACCGCTCTGTGTCCAGTCGCTGCGGCAGCGCAGATGTGCTTGAGGCGCTGGGTGCCAGGATTGACCTCGGGCCAGACCAGATATCCAAGTGCCTCAACGAGACGGGTATCGGGTTCCTCTTTGCCCCTGCCTTGCATCCAGCCATGAAACATGCTGCGGTACCACGACGCGAAATAGGCGCCAGGACGATCTTCAACATTCTCGGGCCTCTGACCAATCCGGCTTCGGCGTCTATTCAACTGCTGGGCGTCTACGACCCCGGGCTGACGGAGACAGTGGCCAGTGTGCTCGGCATGATGGGCGCCACCTCCGCCTTGGTGGTACACGGGGCCCATGGCCTGGACGAATTGTCAACCACCGGCACAAACAAGGTGACGGAGCTTAGCGATGGCAAGGTAACCAGCTATCAGCTCGACCCCCAGGACCTCGGGCTGCCCCGCGCTGACCTCAGCTCGCTCAAAGGCGGTCTGCCCGAGGAGAACGCCAGGATAATGAAGCGGCTCCTCGAAGGCGAGCCGGGACCCAAGCGTGATGTCTCCCTCCTCAATTCAGCTGCTGCCCTGGTTGCCACAGGTAGCGCGAGGGACTTTAAGGAAGGACTTCACCTGGCAGCCGAGTCTGTCGACAGCGGCAGAGCCCTGGAGAAGCTGGAGCACTTCATTCGACTCACCAACAGCATCGGGGTGGCGCCATGATCCTCGACCAGATTGTCGCCACTGTGAGCGCCGATCTTGCCAGACGAAAAGAGACAGTGCCACTCCGCGATCTTGAGCTGCTGTCCATCCGCAGCGAAGCGCCTCGTGACTTTCACGGCGCACTGCAAGGGGATGGGGTAAAGGTTATCGCCGAGGTCAAACGGGCCTCCCCCTCGAAGGGCTGGCTCAACTCGAGCCTCGACGTGGTGGCGCTGGTGCAAAGCTATACCCGGGGCGGGGCGGCAGCAGTGTCCATCCTGACCGAGCCCGCCTGGTTCAGAGGCAGCCTGGACGACCTTGCCGCGGCACGGCGGGCCACTCATCTCCCGGTACTTCGCAAGGACTTCATCATCGACCCCTACCAGGTGTATGAGGCCCGAGCCTCTGGGGCTGATGCCGTGCTCCTGATAGCAGCGCTTCTTCCAGTGCAGCAGTTATGTCAACTGATCGTCGCCACCCATGACCTGGGCATGGCTGCCCTGGTTGAGGTACATGCCGAGCACGAGGTGGAACAGGCGCTCCACGCAGAGGCAACCCTCGTCGGCATCAACAACCGAAACCTGGCCGACTTCACCGTCGACGTGGCTACGACCCTGAGACTGCGGCATCTTATTCCGCCGCACGTAACAGTCGTCAGCGAAAGCGGCATCAACTCCGCCGATGACATCGCCGCCCTGCAGGCTGCTGGTGTCAACGCGGTCCTGGTAGGAGAGGCACTGGTGACCAGTGCTAACCCAGAGGTCGAGCTAAGGCGGCTCACGGGGAGCCTGCACGCGAGGCACTGAATGGTGAGGGTCAAGGTCTGCGGCATAGCCAGTCTAGAGGATGCCCTGGCCGCGGTTGGCCTCGGGGCGGATGCGCTGGGCTTCGTCTTCGCACCCAGTCCCAGACAGGTGACTCCAGAGCAGGTGGCCGACATCGTCGCCGGGCTGCCTCCGTTTGTGACCAGGGTGGGGGTTTTTGTAGATACCCCCCTGCAACAGGTGACCGAAACTCTGCAGACCTGTGGCCTGGACGTGGCACAGTTGCACGGCTCGGAAAGTGCGGACATGTGTCAGGCGCTGTTTCCGCGAGTGATCAAGGCCTTCTCTGTCAAGGATGAGTCTGTCCTGTCTCTCTTGCCCCGATACAGGGTAAGCGCCTATCTGCTGGATGCACATCATGACAGGCTAAGGGGAGGCACCGGGCGAAGCTTCGACTGGGGAATCGCCAGGAAAGCCAGCCAGCACGGGCTTGTTATACTGTCCGGGGGGTTAAACGCCGTCAACGTGCGTCGGGCTATCCTGGAGGCCAGGCCCTACGCTGTTGACGTATCAAGCGGGGTTGAGTCCAGGCCGGGCGTGAAAGACCACACAAAGCTTGAAGCCTTCCTCAAGGCTGTCAAGGAGGCTGCTCAAGAGACCAGTATCTCGCCGGCGACGGGCCCGGCGCATCTCATGCAGACAGCGAGGCAGCAGCCGTGGCATAAGCCAGAAAGGCAATGCTCATGAACGCAAGTGTGCCAGACGAGAGAGGATACTTCGGCACCTACGGCGGCAAGTTTGTGCCAGAGACCCTCATGAGCGCCCTGGCCGAGCTGGACCAGGCCTACCGCGACGCGCGGGCTGATCCCGCGTTCTGGCAAGAGTTCGAGTCGCTTTGCCACGACTACTCCGGGAGGCCCACACCTCTGTACCATGCGCAGCGCCTCTCGGCCAGGCTGGGTGGGGCGTCTCTCCTTCTCAAGCGGGAAGACCTGCTCCACACCGGGGCGCACAAGATCAACAACGCGTTGGGGCAGGGCCTGATGGCCAAGCGCATGGGCAAGCAAAGGGTGGTAGCCGAGACCGGAGCAGGTCAGCACGGAGTGGCGGCAGCCACCGTCTGCACCCTGCTAGGCCTTGAATGTGTCGTCTACATGGGGGAGGAGGACGTCCGCCGCCAGTCTTCCAATGTCTTCCGCATGAAGCTGCTCGGAGCGGAAGTACGCCCGGTGTCTGGCGGCAGTCGAACGCTGAAGGATGCTATCAATGAGTCAATTCGCGACTGGGTGACCAACGTACGAAGTACACACTACCTGCTGGGATCGGTAGTGGGCCCGCACCCATATCCGGTGATCGTCAGGGACTTCCAGTCAGTGATCGGGATGGAAACCCGGGAACAGGTGCTGTACAGGTATAACCGACTTCCTGACTACCTGGTCGCTTGCGTTGGCGGCGGAAGCAATGCCATGGGTCTCTTCCACGCCTTCGCCGAAGACACCGCCGTTCAGTTTGTCGGCGTTGAAGCAGCTGGCAGGGGCCTTCAGTCCGGCATGCACGCCGCCTCACTGGTCGAAGGTAGGGTAGGGGTGCTCCACGGCACCAAGTCCTATCTTCTACAGGACAAGCACGGCCAGGTGTTGTCCACGTCGAGCATTGCGCCGGGGCTGGACTACCCGGGGGTGGGACCGGAACACAGCTACTACAAGGATACCGGACGGGCTACCTACGTGGCAGTGGACGACA
>QMOF01000088.1 GCA_003650185.1 Chloroflexota bacterium
CATGAGGCGGTATTCCAGCTCGTTGAGGGTCTCTGCCTTCACCCGCAGGGGATTGACAATAGTGGAGTTGCCCAGGAACTCCATGAAATTGAAGCCGCCAAAAGTGGCCGCGTACTGGTCCTGTTTGCCCCCCTTGATCCCCGCTTCAGTCCTCTCGATGTCGTACGCGAGTTCAGCCACTTCGTAATCGGTCAGAGGCAACCTGAGCCACTGTTTGAACACGCCAACGAGGGCCACGACCAAGGCGGACGAGGTGCCCAGCCCTGAACCGGGAGGGGCGTCGCTGTGCAGGAAGAGGTCGAACCCGCTCTTCAGCCCCATCATCTTGATAGCGGCCTTGACCAGGTCCAGCTTCCCATCGTGCTGCAGGCCTCCGTTGAGGTTGTACTTGGCCACGATGTCGTAGTCCAGAGACTTGACATTAACGGAATCGTCCTGGCGCGCCACCAGGGTACAGTAGGCATATTTGTCTATGGTGGTGCTGAGTACCGCCCCGCCCTTCTCCTCAGGGTACGGGGGGACGTCCGTGCCACCCCCACCAAAGCTGATGCGCAATGGTGCCTTGCTCCTGACAACCATGATCACTCTTTAACGATTGCCTGTCCGCAGGGCTTCTGCCTCCCGCGACCCCACATCCGGCACGATCCACTCGGCTGCCTGGTAAAGACTTGAGGCCACGTAGTCGGCGTTCACCGACCGCGCATCGAGGTTCGCCGCGTTAGGGCCGGTGGTAACCAGTACCGTCCTGCATCCGGCTGCCTTGCCGGCCTCCACATCCCTGCGGTCATCCCCGACCATGTATGAGAGTCCCAGTTCTATCCCCATCTCGGTCGCTGCCCGAAACAGGAGGGCTGGCTCGGGCTTGCGACACTTGCAGTTCTCGTCGGGATGGTGGGGGCAGTAGTAGACCGCGTCTATCCGTGCGCCGTAAGCGGCCAGGTCATCCCTCATCTTCTGGTGGATGAGTGAGAGGGTGTCCTCGGTGAAGTATCCCCTGGCTACCCCTGACTGATTGGTGATCACCACCACCCTGAAGCCGTGGTCGTTCAGCAACCGTATCGCCTCAGGTACGGTGGGCAAGATCTCGAAGTCCTCCACCCGACGGCAGTAATGGACGTCCCTGGCAATTGTCCCGTCTCTGTCCAGGAACACGACACCCGGTCTCCAGCTCATCTCGGACTGGCGCCAAATATAATACCCAGGAATCCTCCTGTCAATTGCGCTACCCTCACCCCCGGCGTGAAATGCCTGTTCCCTGGTGACAAAACGGGTGGGGGCTCCCGTCTGCAAGAGAGCCTTTCCAGGCTCGACCCGGGCGGCGGGTGGCAAACACCGCTCCCCCGCGAAAGTCGCATTCCCCGCCCCATGACCCGCGGATGGGCGTGTGGGCCATTCGTGCCCTCCACTTCGCACGCACGAGCGTCTGGCCCGGGGTGGCTACCGGCCACGTGTTGGGCTAAAATGGAGCAACGCGTTTCGGAACAGACAAGGCTGCCATGCAAGAACCCTTTCGTGTGTGGAAAGACGTCTATGCTATCGGTGGGCCCGACCTGTCCCATCCTTACGACTGCTCCGTCTACCTCGTTGTCTGCGGCAGCGACCTGGCGCTCATCGACTGTGGCGCCGGAGAGAGCTTTCACCGACTGGTAAGCAACATCCGGTATCTGGGGTTCAAGGCCGAGGATGTAAGCATCGTCATCGCCACCCATGCCCATATAGACCACATCGGAGCGCTCTACCGGTTCCGAGAGCAGTGCGGAGCCCGTGTCGTGGCCCACGAACTCGAGGCAAAGGCTATCGAGACCGGCAAGGGTACCGGTGCAGAGATGTACGGTGTGGGCTACACGCCTTGCCAGGTGGACACAAAGCTGAGCGGTCCGGAGGAGGCACTACAGTGCGGCAATGTTGAACTCAGGGCCGTTCATATCCCCGGTCACACGCCCGGCAGCATTGCAGTCTACCTCGACATAGGGAAGCGTATCCTGTTCGGCCAGGACATCCACGGTCCGTACTTCCTGCCTGGATCGGACATAACAGATGCCAAGCTCTCGCTACAGAAGCTGATAGACCTCCGGGCAGACATTCTCTGCGAAGGTCACTTCGGCATCTACCAGCCAGCCAGCGAGGTGAAGAGGTACATCGAAGGCTACCTCTACGGACTGTACTCCTGATGAGATGATAGAAAGCTTCAACGGGAAGTCGGCCAGGATTGCCCCTACAGCTTTCGTCAGTGAGGCGGCTTGCGTCATCGGTGACGTGGAGATAGGTGAGAACTCCAGCGTGTGGCCTGGCGCAATCATCCGCGGCGACTTCACCAGCATAAGGATTGGCAACAACTGCCAGATCGAGGACAACTGTGTGGTCCACGCTGGCAGACCGGTGGAGATCGGTGACAACGTGCATATAGGGCACGGCGCGGTTGTCCATTGTTCCCGGATAGGCAACAACGTGCTCATCGGCAGCAATGCCACCCTTCTGGATGAGGCTGAGATCGGGGACTCCTGCGTCGTGGCCGCCAACTCCGTGGTCGGTACCGGGATGAGGATACCCGATGACTCCTTCGTGGCTGGTGTCCCGGCAAAGATAAAAGGCAACAGGACCCGGTCACAGGCTGCCGCCACCGAGGACGGGGTGAACGCCTATGTCAGGCTGGCGCGTCAGTACAAGCGCGAGGGTCTGTGAGCGTTACAGGGCGGCCGAGATAGCCAGTACAGCCCACGAGGCGCTGAACAGCACCAGGAGAGGGATGACGCAGGTAGCCACTGCCCTCCTGGTCGAAAAGCTGTAGTTCTGCCTCACAGCAGTGATGTAGAGATACAGGACCCACGCGAAAAGGGCAAGAGACCCCAGGTAGTACAGCAGGTAGCCTACAGTGGAGGCGAGCAGCGCGCGCAAGAGGGCCAAAGGGGCGGAGAAGGCCCACGGAAAACTGGCGAAGCAGAGTCCACACAGAAGTCCCATACAGGCCCCCCTGCCATGCAACAATGTGGCTGCCACATGCAGGACACCGGCCTGTATCCCCAGTGACACCGGTACCAGGCCAAGCCAGACCAGCCACCAGGCGTCAGAGCTGAGCGATCCTCTCTCCAGGCCGAATATCGCCTCGGCCAGTTCGGGTGGATTGGGAAGGATAACCAGGATAAACACCAGCGAGGTCAGCAATAGTGGCAGCATTGCCCAGCCCCACGGCCTTTTCTGACATACAAAGGAGAGAGCAGCAGACGGTGAGGCCAGGACCTGGTAGAGAATGTCGAGCGCCCCTATTATCGTCCCCCTCTTCACCATTTTCATGTCGGACACCACCTACTGCAACCGCACCACGGCTACTACTATGCCGAACGCCGGCACCAGAAGGTCGTATAGATCGAAACCAGCAAAGAAAGTAAGCACCCCCGAGGACAGGCCGACATTGCCGATGACATAGCTGATGACCACGCAGACAGCAGCGATAACTTGCAGGCCCCGCCCGCGCTTGCGGTTGACCGAGAGGCTCAGCACTTCAGCTATAGCATACCCCACGCCGGCCGCCACCAGGAAGTTGAACAGAGATACGGCCCCCCAGAACCATGACCAGGCGATTCCGATAGCAGCGGCCAGCCCCACCCCCATCAGGGTCGCCCTGACGTACTGCTGGGGCGATATCTCAAAGGTGGGTAAGCGCTTAAGGTTGGCGCACTTTCGGCACCGGGCGCCCACCGGGGTCTGTACCAAGCACCTGGGACAGATGGGGATGCCACATCTGCCGCACGACAGGTTGGTCTCTACCTCGGGGTGGGCAGCGCACTTCATTCAAGGGCCTCTTCAGCCAGGCAGAGGTTCTTCTCCCTCGCCAGACGGAAAAGACGCCGTATGCATTCGGCCGGAACATCCACTCCACCCAGTGGTGTTTCCTCCATGCCTCCCAACCCGTGGAAATCGCTACCACCGGTGGTGATCAGTCCATACTTTGCGGCAAGGGAAGCAAGATACCTCACCACCCCTCGAGTATACCCGTCGTAGTACGCCTCAATGCCCACCAGTCCCACCTTCTGAAGTTGAGCTATCTGCCACTCCAGGTTCTGCATGTCAGCCGGATGGGCCAGCACAGGCAGACCACCTGCCTTCACTATCAACTCCACAACCTGCTCGGGGGTCAGCTTCTCACGCTCGACGTAGGCTGGGCCATCTCGACCGATAAAGCGGGTAAACGCCTCCTTGAATGAAGAGACGTGCCCCCTCTCCACAAGGGCTTGGGCAATGTGGGGCCGACCTATAGAGCCGCTTCCAGCGATCTTCTGGACCCGTCCCCAGTCGACGTCCATCCCTAGTTCGGCCAGCTTGGCCACCATCTTCTGGGCTCGCAGCACCCGCGAGTTGCGAAGCCTCTCCAGTACACTCCTCAACTCGGGGTCGAGGTGGTTGATGAAGTAGCCCAGTATGTGGACCTCGCCATGAGGGACATCCGTGCTTACTTCGACACCAGCTATAAGCTTCAAGCCAGTATAGGCCTGGGCTGCTTCCAGGGCCGGGGCCACCCCGTCAATACTATCGTGATCGGTGATAGAGATGACCTCCAGACCGAGGTCTGCCGCCATGGCTACCAGTTCCTCTGGGGTGAGGTGGCCGTCCGAAGCCGTGCTGTGGATGTGGAGATCGGCCTTCAAAGTCTACTCCGCTTGTCTGTCAACACGAACCACGCTCACCGCCCGCGCTGTGCTTTCATCGATCTCCAGCAAGACCGAGTTGAAAATGGCAGGCCCTTTCCCCACGGAGAGGCGGTGAGGCAACTGGGTAAGGAAACGCCGGATAACTTCCTCGGTGCTGTCCCCGATGACCGAGTCCGTGGGACCGACCATGCCGATGTCGGTGATGAAAGCGGTGCCGCGAGGCAGGATGCGCGCGTCGGCCGTGCCTACGTGGGTGTGTGTGCCCAGGACGGCGCTGACTCGGCCGTCGAGATAGCGTCCCAGGGCATTCTTCTCTGAGGTGGCCTCCGCGTGGAAGTCAACTATGATGGCGGCAGGCTTCTCCTCAAGGCACGCCAGCAACTGGTCCATTGCGCGGAAGGGGCAGTCGGCGTGTCCCATGAAGGTGCGGCCTATCAGGTTCACCACGAGAACCCTGCGCCACCAGAGGTAACCTCGGCCGGGTACGCTTGGGGGGTAGTTCAACGGCCGCAAGATGGGTAGCGCACCATCAAGGTAGGGGATGATGTCTCTCTGCGCCCAGATGTGATTGCCCGAGGTCAATACGTCGACGCCAGACTGGAGGAGCTCGTCCGCCGTTTCGGGTGTGAGTCCCTTGCCCCCGGCAGCGTTCTCGCCGTTGGCTATTACCATGTCCAGGGCTAAGTCGCGGCGCAGGCCTGGCACCAAGCTCCCTACTGCTCTTCTGCCAGGCCTGCCAACGATATCCCCGATTGCCAGTATCCGCAATGGACTCCCGGAACCTTTACTTCGCGTAGTCTACCGCCCTCGTCTCCCGGATCACAGTGACCCTGATCTGGCCTGGATAGTTCAGACTCTCTTCTATCCTCTTCACGATGTCCCGAGCGAGCCTCATTGCGCCGATATCGTCAATGGCTTCGGGCTTTACCATTATGCGGACCTCTCTACCAGCCTGTATTGCGTATGATTTCTCAACTCCTGGGAAGCTGTTGGCGATCGCCTCCAGGGCTTCCAGGTGCTTCAAGTACTGTTCCAGTGATTCGCGCCTCGCTCCAGGCCTCGCCCCGCTGATGGCATCAGCAGCAGAGACAATGAACGCCTCCGCGCTGGTCATCTCTACGTCGCCGTGGTGCCCAGCAATAGCATCGGCCACTTCAGGGGACTTCTCCCACTGTCTGACGATATCGGCGCCAATTATGGCATGAGGCCCTCCGGCATCGGAGTCGATCCCTTTGCCGATATCGTGAAGTAGCCCAGCCTTCTTAGCAATGTCAACGTTTGCTCCCGTTTCAGCAGCCATCATGCCTGCCAGAAGGGCCACCTCAATGCTGTGAACCAGCACGTTCTGCCCGTAGCTGAAGCGGTACTTCAAACGCCCCAGCAGCTTGATGAGCTCGGGTGGCAGACCGGGGACTCCGGCCTTGGCCGCCGCTTGCTCTCCCTCAGTCTCGATGGTAGCCTCTACCTCAGACCTCGCTCTCTGCACCATCTCCTCGATGCGTGCCGGGTGGATGCGACCGTCGAGGATCAGCCTCTCCAAGGCAATGCGGGCAATCTCTCGCCGGACCGGGTCGAAGCAAGACAACGTCACCGCCTCGGGCGTGTCATCGATGATCAAGTCCACACCCGTAGCGTGCTCCAAGGCCCTGATGTTACGTCCCTCTCGTCCAATCAGCCTGCCCTTCATCTCATCGCTAGGAAGAGGAACAACCGACACGGTGCTCTCAGCCACCACTTCGGTGGCACAGCGCTGGATGGCTTGCGACAGAACGTCGCGGGCTCTGGTGACGCACTCCTCTCGCAGTCTGCTTTCCATCTCACGTAGCCGTCTCGATGCCTCGTCACTGATCTCCCCCTCCATGCGCTGTAGTAGCAACTCCTTGGCCTCCGTAGAAGACATGTTTGCAATCAACTCCAGTTCGTGTTGTTGCCTTTGCCTCAACTCCTCGGCCCTGGCCCGTGCTCGGTCGATCTCCTTTTCCCTGGCCGACACAGAGTTCTCGCGTCGTTGCAGGCCCTCCTCTCTGCGATCCAGGTTCTCCTCTCTCTGGCTGAGCCGCTTCTCCACCCGCTGGAGCTCGGCACGGAGTTCCCGGTAGCTGGCCTCTGCCTCGCTCTTGATGTTGAAGGCCTCTTCTTTGGCTTCGAGCAGTATGGTCTTCTGCTTCTCGATGGCCTCAGCAACGATCCTGTCGGCTTCCTCCTTTGCTGAGCGAACCCGGCGACTGGCCCTTAGCTGCCTGGAAAAGTGCGCAATCAAAGCCCCCGCTGCAAGACAAGCCAAGCCGACGGGCACCAGTATTAAGTTGGAAATGACCTTCACCTCGCTTTCTGTCTGAAGGTTTCCAGGCTGGGGGTAGACTAGACAGACTAGACTTACCGCAGCCGTTATATTAAACCGCCTATTGGAATTGATGTCAAGCGATACGGCGGACCGGTACTCCAGCCCGCGGTCAGCGCACCGCCCGTCTATTCCTCGGGGTCGAAGGTGTAATTCCAATGCTACAGAAGAGGACGGTCCACGTTTGCCACTGCCTTGGCAGGCACGCCTCACGTGGTGCTTTAGACTCAGGCCCTGGCTGTGGCATCTTGTGATTAGGTGTTATAATATAGTTAACATGTGGCATACTGTCTTAAATGACGGTAACGCTCTCCATAGGGAGACAGGATGACTATCTGCGCGGGGTCTACTGGCATGGATGGGCACGGCGATACCTTGGCCATCGGAGAAGATGTATCCTGGGAAGCCATCAGGGGCGAGGCTTGCAGGGTGAAGCAGTTCACCCCGTATGTCCGCATCGTGGCAGGCAAGCCGGAAGGGAACCGGGGTTCGCTGCCTTATGCATCGCTCCTGGTTGAGTGCCCAGCACTACAGACACCAGCGTCCATGCCGGTGACCAACAAGGACGACTTTCGCAACCTGTGGGAAGTGTTCAGGCAAAGGGGAGTGGGCGACGACGAGGAGGTGCTGGTCTTCTATGAGCCTTTCTACAGCAGCGGGTTGCTCAGGCCTCTTTCCGCTCTCAAACCCAGGCTCTATATCTACATTTGCCCGAATGGACAACTGGACACCTTGCGTGGGTGCAGCCGGGCCCACGCAAGCACGCAGCTCCGGCCTATCGCTGCATGGCAGCCCAAGGAGTAGGTGCGCTGGCCGCCCCACCTGAGTGGCGCAGGACAAGGCATGCCAGCCAAGTGCAGCGGGACGGTCCACAGGAAGCAGTCAGCGCTGGCCCGGCGCACTTAAACCCCACGCCGTTCAATGTTACCTTGGGAGACGTGGTCCTCTCCATGGCCTCCATGGCGCCGCCTTGTCGCCCGGGATGCTGATGGTCGATCCCGAAGCTACATGTGATACAATGTGTTTAACCGAAGGAAGGAGGACGGCGACTATCGCTTACAACAAGCGCAGAAGTCAGCATGAGCAGCAGAAGCGTCGTGAGAAGCAGCACAAGCGAGACAAACAGCGTAGACAGCGTAGACAGACAAAGCGGTCCGGGTAGGACAGAAGAGGTTGCTCTGCGGCCTAGAAGACCGCGGGCAGGCATGTCGCGTTAGGGGATCACTGCTTGAGGCCCCGGTCCGAGCAAGGAATGGCTGGATGCCAGGCGCACCAGCCATGACCGTCAGCGGCATGTGGGTGCCAGGTTGTTGGATGTATTCAGCCTCTCTCGCCTCTGTGGCGGGGACCAAGCGGTCCGACAGAGGAGGCAAGACGCAATAAAGGGACTGATCGTTGAGCTGTTGTGCTTCGCGCCGGTGGCTTCTGTACTGGTTGGAAGCAGTTGCGCCGGAAACGGGGAAGGAGCGCTACCGACTCGGGAGGTGGGGGATCGGTGGGTGTACGAC
>QMOF01000089.1 GCA_003650185.1 Chloroflexota bacterium
CCAACCGCCCCTGGGTCAAGGCCCTGTCTGGCTTATGCCAGGCTACCTCAGCCCGGTACCCCCACACTCCCAGGATCCCACCGACTAAATGTTGACAGTTACCCGATGGCCCGGTAGGCTATCGTCTCCATTCCGGTCTCAATAAGATAGACACTAGTCTAACGCGAGTGACCTACCCTGCCAAGCACCATGGGACACCAACGCAGCATGGCACTGAGCCGGCCACCCGCCCGCTACTCTGACGGACTTCGGGTGACTAACTTGCTTCCCTCTACCGTCTTGGGTCTGGGCGGGTCATACACGCCGCCCGTTTGCTCGAACAGCACCGCGCCTGTGTATCCGTCTACGTCTATCCCCAGCAAGTCCGCAAGCTGCTGGGCGATATCGTCCTCTTCTCCCTCCGTCCTTTCGGCGCTCTTGCAGTGATGGATGGTCAGTTTCCTCTGAGGGCATTCGTCTTCCGAACCCAGCAGTCCCTGTAAGATACCTGCGTAGTCCTGAATACCCATGATCGCGGGCTGGCCAGACTCACTACTGGGGCAGCCAAGCGGATCGGGGCCCACCTGCCTCTCGCCTTCGGGGTCTTCATTGGGAGTATGAAACCCGCCCTTGAATCCGTGTCCCAATGTATGTATGGTGCAGAACTTCCCCTTGTCGCTCATGTGGTTCGTCAGTTTCCTGATGTTGGAGATGTCACCTTCCTTGCCCACAGTAACGAGGGTCACATCGTAACCGTCTTTCTCAAGCTTGTCCTTCAGTGCCTGCCCGGAGCCGCTTATCGCCGCATTGATGGGTTCCCATCGCCAGTACTGGTTCACGATAACCAGCTCCCGTGGCCGTTCGAGCAGCGTGCACAGCCCGCAATGTACTGCAACGGTGAAGCCGTACTCTCTGGCCGGCTCAGCGCAGTCCTTGATGTGCACACTACACGTCGCCGACTGGCGCTCCCCGGCGTCCATGTCCATCTCCGGGCAGCAAACGGCGACGTCCAGCTCCGTGTGGGGATTGGCGACAGTGACATAGGCGTTCACCGGGATAGTTCCGATGTTGAGCATCGTGAATGTGATCTCGCTCCGGTAGCAGGCATAGCCATTGGCGATGGTCACGGTAAGTCTGTCTGAACCCACACCCTCAACTTCCGTCTGTCCTACGTGCTTCACCTTGCCGGGGTCTACAGAGCTGCCCGCGTCGTTGGACCCGGCAGCGATGAAGCAGACATCGACGTTCCCTGTAGCCACTGTCCCGTCGATGGCCAGGTCCTTGGTCCAGTGACCGTAGCCGGTGCCTGCGGCAACCGCTGCGATCACCAGTACCAGACACAAAATGACTGCATTCTTCATCAGTCGCCTCCACGTGTGTCCAGAAGGAACCGTTGCCCTGACCCTGGGGAGCCACGGAGATGGTCGGGCACGAAACTCATCCCCCACTCTGCTCCCGCTTCAGGCACAGATTGACGCTCTACCCCCGGTGGCAGTGGAAACAAAGGTACACGCCCGGTGCACCTGAATCGAAGTGTATCACTATCGATACGACAGTCAAGCCCCTCGTCAATCGAGGTAATGTACGGGGTTCCAGGTTGAGACGCATCCCGTGTGTCGCTTGCCCGCGCTGGCTCCATTGCGCAGGCACACTTGCCCCCTCGTGGCCCGCTGATTTCGCCCGTGGTCTGATCGTGACCTCATCACCAAGCCGTGTTTGCCCTCGAGGCGATTGCAGCCGGATGTGGGCGCGGTATCGCACACCAGAGCCCCAAACCAGGCTGTCCGCGGAGTGACCCAGGCGGATCAAAACGTCTGTGCATGGATTGCAGCCTTAACTCTCATATCCTACAATGTTGCTTGAGCTTGACGTCTGCTCGTGATAGGGGGTGTGATGTATTGCTCGCATTGCGGACAGCTCAACGAACCTCAAGCCAGGTTCTGCCAGGCGTGCGGGAGAGCGTTGCAGCCAGACGTCCAAGCAAGCGTACCAGTGAGCCTTGGCGGCTATGCAGGCTTCTGGAGGAGATTTGGCGCGGCATTTATCGATGGCCTTATCCTCAACATAGCTAATTATGCCCTTTTCTTCTTGTTCTTGGGCGTGGCCGGCTATGACATTGTGATGGAAGAGGAAGCCGATACGTGGGCTCTGCTGTACATCTTGTGGATGTTGACATCGTGGATTATCGCTTGGCTCTATTACGCCGGGATGGAGAGCTCGTCCAAGCAGGCAACACTGGGCAAAATGGCTGTTAGCATAGTGGTGACCGGCGCGGAGGGCAACAGGGTATCATTCGCCAGAGCAACGGGAAGGTACTTCGGCAAGTTCATCTCAGCCATCATTCTGTGCATAGGCTACCTAATGATTGCCTTCACTGAGAAGAAACAGGGACTGCACGACATCATGGCCGACTGTCTGGTGATGGTCAAGCGATAGTCCGGCGGGCAGCAAAGCCAGACCGGCCGACCGACAGATTCGCGCAAGGGGACTTCCGGCGGCAACCTGGCAGAGACCCCAGGTGGGCTGGCGTTCCCTTCAAGGGTAGAAGAAGCCCCGCGCGTCCGCGCGGGGCTTCTTGACTTTCGGCCGTATGACAGGCCCACTGATTCAGGAGGGCACAGCGGCCTTCCTTCTGCCGGGCTTCTAGTACCAGACCATGTCCTTGACCCCGCATATGCGGCAGTACCAGAAGGGCTTTATGCCTCCGCCCACCCCGGCACCAACCCACGTGTCTAAAGTCATCGGCTTGCCGCACTTTCGGCATGTGGGCGCACCACGCACCTGGCGCCTGATGACCCGGACAGGCCGACAGCCGTCCCGATGGTTGCCATCGCCGTCGTCGAGGTAGGCGGTGATATCGTTATTGAACTCCTTCTCCTGGCCGCAGTAGCGGCACACGCCTTTGCTGGTGGCCCCGTCTGCCGGCTCGATCCGCCAGTAGTGGCAGCAGACCTGGCGTCTGGGCGATCGCTTTGGCTTGCTTTTCTGTTGCAGTGACATTTCATCACCTCCAGCCCAGGCTAGCCGAGTCGACCTGGAGACTTCATAGAAACCTGGGTCAGGCTTCTGGCTTCGGTTTGCCGGCCTGGCCCTTTTGGATGAGGGACTTGACGATGGACTCCTGCAATATGCACAGGGCCCACAGCGTCTTCATCAGTTGCCGCGTATCTGACGCCCTCAAGTTACCGGCCACGGTGGCATTACCGTCTTTCCAGTAGACGGTAACAAACGTCTCTGATATCTCCTCCACCTCGTTGTCATACAGGACCATCAACTTCTCGGGATTGATGAGGGTGTTGTTGCACTCCATTTCCGTATCTCCCTTCTACCCCTGTCTGGGCTTGAGCAGGATCACCAGCCGGCACAGCCCCGGGGCTATCGCTGCTTGCCCACTCGAGGTGGGCGGTGAGGGACAGGCCGCACCCCCCTCGGCGGCCTCTCCCTCGGTTGCACTGTTGATTGGAACCCGGGTGAGCATTCTTCCTGCGTTGTCCGGTTTTTCATCGCCAGTGCCAAACGCCTACAGCCTAGCAGGGAGGTGTTAAGCACTGGTAAACGGGGTACCGCAGGGGTAACTTTGGGGTTTCATGTCGGTTACATGTCGGTTACGTTGACATGGGAAGCAATTGGGCGCTTGCTATGGGGGTGGCGGGTCCAGGTTGCGAGCCACCTGGCTTGGATATGGCTGGGAAACCGGAAGTAGGGGGCTGCTGTGCGCGTGGGCGGAGCAGGCGGCGCTGGCCCTAGCCGCGAGATAGGGTGTGTTGTCGCTGCGGTTGTGGCTGGTGCTGGCCCCGCTCACTGCCCCTCCGTAGGACAGCCTTTCCAGGCTGGACGTTCAGGGTCTCCGCGGCGCCCCTCAACCAGGGCACTAGCTTCCCCTTCCACTACCTGGTCTGGCGCACAATGAAGGTGCGAGGCGAGTGGACTACGTCTCAACCAGGAGCGAGCCCCACCTCCACCACGCCGTCGACCCGAGGAAGGCGTCCCTGCATAGGTCCCCCACCATGCGCAGGAGAAAGACCCGCCATCCCCGTAGTCGGCGTCGTCCTGACTCCAACCATCCCCATTGCACCGACTAAATGTTGACAGTTACCAGGCAAATCACTGTGTTGAACAGACTTGTCAAAGTGGGTAAAATAGTAAAGCTTCTAGTGGTCGCGGTATCGTAGAGCGGAAGTAGTTCAGCGGTAGAACGCCTCCTTGCCAAGGAGGAAGTCGAGGGTTCGAATCCCTTCTTCCGCTCCAGTTAAGCCGAAGTGGCGGAATAGGTAGACGCGACAGTCTCAAAAACTGTTGGGGGGCGACTCCCGTGTCGGTTCGATCCCGACCTTCGGCACCAGGAGACCACACCAGGACCAGCAATCGGCTCGTTGCTTTGCTGGTCGGTGAGTACTTTCAGCTTCGAAGGCTTCCTGAAGCAGTGCTACCGCTCACGGGGGGGATCAGAACCTGGCCCGCCTGCCGAAGCCGAGTCTTAGCCTGGGCAGACTGAAGCGAAACCTCGCCAGTTGCGAGAAGAAGCGGCGTAGCACGTTGTCCGGGCTGGTGACGGTAGTGTTGCCGTACTTCGTTCCCCACAGGAGTAGGCCCAGCCCGGTGGCGTAGGCCGGGTCAGCGAAGGACACCGTCGCCTCGGGCAGCCCCCGGGGCCTGCCGACCCGGACACGCTGGCCAATGATCTCTTCACCCAGGGCTTGTATGCCGGGCAGGTTGGCTGTCCCTCCACACAGGACGAGTGCCGTGGGGTCCCACGTCTCCCACTCGGCCCGGGGCAACTCCGAGAATACCATGGATATGATTTCCTCTATACGCGCCCTGATGATGTAGCACAGCTCTTCGTACTTCACGCTTCGTCTTCCCGCCGGGTCCAGGTTGACGTCCTCTGGCCCCTCGTGGTCCGGCGTTACGCTGCCGTACTTGATCTTGAGGTCCTCGGCCACGTCAAACGGGATACGCAGACCGATGGAGACGTCTTTGGTAACGTTGTAGCCCCCTACTGGCAGGGCGCGACTGTGCCAGATGGCCCGCCGTTTGAATACGGTGATGTCCGTGGTGCCAGCCCCGATGTCGGCCATGACCACCCCCGACTCTTTCTCGTCGTCCTCCAGCACCGCCTCACCGGAAGCCAGCGACTCCAGGATCAAGTCCGTGACAGCCACGCCAGCCCCCTGGACGCACTTCAACAGGTTCTGAATGAAGGTGACTCCAGCGGTGACCACGTGAGCTTCCATGCCCAGCTTGTAGCAGTGCAGTCCCAGCGGGCTGCCGATGACCGGTTCGCCGTCCACGTAGTACTCACGCGGTATAGCGTGGATTATCTTCTTGTCTTCGGTCAGGTGGACTTGTCTGGCGACCCTGAGCAGCCGATCGATATCTCTTTGCGTCACGCGGTGGTCGCGTCGCGAGACCGTCACAGTTGCCTGGTTGTTGAATGACCCGATATGGTGCCCGGTGATGCCGACGAGGGCCGACTTGATCTCCACGCCGCTGGCGCGTTGTGCTTCCTTGACCGATTCCCTGATCGCTGCCGTTGGCTCCTCAATGTCCAGGACGATGGCCTTGTGAATGCCGTGGGATGGCACAATGCCTGTGCCCAGCACTTCGGCAATACGTCCATCCCTGATTCTGGCCACCGTAGTGAAGGTCTTGGAGGTGCCTACGTCTATCGATGTGAGGACCTGCTCCATAGCTAGCTCACTGTAACATAACGAAAGATTTCCTTCAAGCCAGGTCTCTTCCCATACATCAAGAGATATGCCCGGAATATCTTGGCAGCGGCCCACATGGTCAGGACAACTGCTGCTACCATGACAGCAAGACTCAGTGCCAGCTCCCAGCCGGGTACCGTCTCGTTGGCAAGCCTCATCATGGCCAGGGTCGGGGCTGTAATGGGGAAGAAAGTCAGTGCCCTGGAGACAGCGCCTTCGGTGTTGGTGACTATCAGCGAGCTCAGTACCATCGGCAGCACCGCGGGCATGATGACAATGGCTGACCAGCTCTGCGCCTCCCTGGCGTTAGAGCTGACAGCGCCCACCCCAGCATACAGGGCGGCAAACAGGAGATATCCCAGAGAGAAGTAGAGCACCCCCCACCCCAGCAGGCCCCACGAAATGGAGACGCCGCTGAACGCGGGTATGTTTGCTGAGGCTACCTGGGAGAAGACCCGAACAGTCAGCAGCCAGACGGCAATCTGGAGCAGGCCAGCAGCGCCGAGGCCCAGTACCTTTCCCGCCAGCAGTTGCCTCGGCGAGACCGAGGACAGGATGATCTCTATGACCCGGTTCTCTTTTTCTTCGGTAACGCTTTGGAGCAGGGAGCCGGCCGAGAAGACGAGGGCAAAGTAGAATATGAAGGCAAAGGCGATCGGCACCAGGAAGGCGGCCACCTCCTTCTGCGCCGGGCTGATCTCGCCGCTTTCATCCAGCTTGAAAGAGAACAGGGAGAGTGGGTGCTGCGTCCGCTCCAGCACCTCGGAGCTGACCTGCTCCGAAAGCATGTTGGAGCGGAGAAACGCCGCCATTGCATTGATGGTCCTGGAAGGCACCTCCACCTCGGTCTCCGTGGTGTACCGGGTGATGGCTCCACTGGAGATGTAGTCCGTAGGAATGACAAAGTACTCCTCGATATCTTCAGCCAGCAAGGCATCCCTGGCCTTGTCCTCATCCGGGTAGGGGACAAGAAGGATATCGGACTGGCTGGTGTAATCGTCGAACTCTCCGGTGTGGTCGACATAGCCTATTTCGACCTCTTCTGTGCCGGGCTGTGACCGCTGTTGCACTCCCTGGTATATGCTGTAACCAAGTACGAGCAACAGAGGCAAGGCCATGGTCAGCAGTATGAACGACCTGGTCCTGATAGTCTGCCTGAACTCATGCCTCAGGATGGTCAGGGTCTTCTTCACTGTCTTTCCTTCACCACCTGGATGAATATCTCATTCAAGGATGGTGTGGAGACCTCGAACCGGTGGATGGTTATGCCTTTCTCCACCAGCGCTGACAGTATCTCCTGAGGCAAGACCTGGCTGTCCAGGAAAAGCTCCACATACCTGCCGTGGTTCTTGCTTCCCACCACCCCCCGGGGCGCCTCTTCGAAGCGGTCGCACTCCAGGAAGACCGAGTTGTTCCTGTACCTGGCCTTGATGTCAGTCAGGCGGCCGTAGAGTACCGCCTCACCCTTGTGTATCATCAGCACCCTGTCGCACAGCTCCTCAACCTGGTTCATCACGTGGCTGCTCAAGATGATGGACTTGCCCTGGGTGCGCAGTTCCGAGACCAGCTCCTTCAGCAGCTCGGTGTTGACCGGATCGAGGCCAGAGAACGGCTCGTCGAGCACCACCAGCTCGGGGTCATGCAAGATTGTAGCGATGAACTGGACTATCTGCCCCATTCCCCGGCTCAGCTCCTCCGTTTTCTTGCCCTTGTGCTGCGCCATACCCACCCGCTCCAGCAGCGCCGCGGCCCTCTCCTGTGCCCGGACGGTGTCCATGTTCTTCAATGCCGCCAGGTAAGCCAACGATTGAGATACGGTGATCTTGCGGTATAGCCCTCTCTCCTCCGGTAGATAGCCTATCCGGTTCTTGGCCTCCTCGTTCAGGGGCCGTCCCAGGACCTTTATCTCGCCTGCATCCGGCTTGATGATGTCCATCAGCATCCTGATGGTGGTCGTCTTTCCGGCGCCGTTGGGACCGACCATGCCGAGTATCTCGCCCCGCTCCACGTTAAAGGAGATGTCATTGACCACCTTGACGCCCTTGAAGGACTTGTTGACCTTCGAGACCTCGACGGTGTTCACGTCCAATCAGTCCTCTTCGCCCCGGTGGCGACTGCTCGGTGGCAACATCTGCCGGGGGTTCTGCTGCGGTGAGGCTGGCATGTCCCAGGGTGAACTGGTTCTCCAGGCATTGGGCATTGCTGGCTATCGCCGTGTGAGAGATTCTCTTCAGGATAAACACGAGCCACAGGGGCACCCAGCCCTATTATAGCACTGGACAGAGTCTTTCGAGGGAACGTGGTCTGCACGCGGCTCAGGGGTGGCAGTGGTGGGGGCGGAGGTCGTGGGCAGAGCAGGAAACAAGTACTCCGGCGTGAGGCGACGATAGGTGTCGAGAAGCCACTTATTGTCCCTCGTTACCGTCCGGAGCGGAAAGCCGTCGGGTCGGGGGAGGCCATCCGACACCCAAGCAAGGACTCGGTTACAGCGCAGCACTCCAACCCGTATTCTGATAGCAATGGTACCCCGGAACACGCCGCCTCCGGGGTTGGTCTCTGTTGCTGGCATTCGGGTGCCCTCGGCCAGAGCGCAAAGCTGTTGTTTGTGGATGCTACCCTTCTCCTGCTAGCGCGGGAGTGGTTGGGGGTGGGGCTCACCGCTCTGATTTCTGAGTTGACTGCATGGCCCACAGCGGGAGCTGCGCCGCGGTGATGATTTGACGCATTTCCTGGGGGGAGAGCCCGAAGACACTGGCCAGGTTTCGG
>QMOF01000090.1 GCA_003650185.1 Chloroflexota bacterium
AAACGCCGAACTTGATGTGGAAGGCCCTGAATGCCCTGTGCGAGCTAGCTTTATTTCGTCCGTTGAAGGACAAGCTTGGTCTTCTTCGTGTGAAACGTGCCTTTGCCTACGCAGGGATCCTGCCGTGGGATACCCTGCGGATGATGACCGCTGTGGGGCTCAATCTGAGCCAGCTCTATGGCTCAGATGAAGTTACCCTGGCACAACTGGACGCTGGTGAGGCTAGGACAGGGTCGGTCGGGAGGGTGAACCCGTTCATTATCGTCCGGATAACAAACGACCATCATGTGCTGGCAAGGGGACCTGCTTGCCCTCTGGGCTACCACAAAGGTTTGGAGGCTGCGGAAGAGAGGTTTTCCGAAGGGTGGTATCGCACCGGTGATGCCGGCTACATTGACGATGAAGGACATCTCTACTGTCTCGGCAGAGTGGAGTGCATGAGGGAACTGGCCGATGGCACCAGATTTGCGCCCGGGTACATCGAGGCCTGTCTCAAGGCGAGCCGGTACATCAAGGAGGCAGTCGTAACCGGGGATAAAACCAGGAAATTCGCGGCTGCGATTGTGACCGTCGACTTCGACGAAATCGTGGCTTGGGCAGCGGAAAGGAAGATTCCCTACACTGACTTCGCTGACCTTAGCCAGAAACCGGCGGTATGCCAGCTAGTTGGCGGCGAAGTGGAAAAGGCGAATAGAAGGCTTCCTGAGCATCAGAGGGTGAAGAGGTTTATCAATTCCCCGGTGGCGTATCCGAGTGGACCGCGGGCGGCGGCTTCCGACCGTGGTAGCGGCGGAGATTCAGTCGGGACTCTTCTTGAGGAGATGACAGAGGCTGTCTACCGTGACAGGGATTGGGTGGTCCTAGAGGTGCCTGTATATCAGGAGGATGGAGAGCGCACTTCGGTGAGCGTGGAGGTCCAGGTAAACCGACTGGTTTGATGGCTTATGGCTGAGGACTTGTTGCAGGGGCTATTGGTAGGGGGGCTGTATGCTCTCATCGCCCTGGGGTTCACGGTGATCTTCAAGTCATCCCGGGTGCTGAACCTGGCTTACGGTGAGCAGATTGTCATCCTGAGTTATTTTTTGCACTGGCTGCTGGCATCGCATGGGCTACCTGGTTGGCTGGGTATTCTGATCATACTGGGCTGTGGCGCGGGTCTGGGATATGCCGTAGAGCGGCTGGCCATCAGGCCGCTGCTGGGGCAGCCCTTTCTAGCCTTGCTGATGATGACCATGATGCTGGGTTTCCTGTTCAAAGGGCTGGTCTCGCTGAAGTGGGGTGGGGAGACTTACGCTGGTCCGTTCACTCCTGACTACACATGGGGAGAAAGCATAAGGGTCAACCCGGCCCATGTCTACGCGTTTGGAGCGGCCATAGCCGTCTTTGTTCTGCTTTTCTTCCTGTTTCGGTATACCAAGATTGGCCTGGCCATGAGGGTGGTAGCCAGCGATCACACCGTGTCTCAGAGTCTGGGCATAAGGGTAAGGCAGGTCTACTCGGTGTCCTGGATAATCAGCGGTGTTTTCGCGGCTGTGTGTGCCATCCTGGTAAGCATGGTGTGGTCTATAAGACCAGTGACAGGTGACATCGCACTGGGCAAAGGTTTGCCGGTGCTGCTGCTCGGAGGCATGGACTCGATTCCGGGTGCGCTGTTCGGGGGGCTGGCCATAGGCGTGATAGAGTCGCTTGCTACCCAGTGGGGTCCGGAGTACCAGGAGATGATCCCGTGGGCCATCATGCTGTTGATCCTGGTAATTCGTCCCTGGGGCATATTCGGGGAACGAAGGATAGAGAGAATCTAGATGGGGCTGCCTTGCGGGACCTACAATACCTCGCCTCAGGAGGACATGGCCATCGTCAGAACCAGGACACAGTGGGTGCTGTTAGCTCTGGGGCTGGCCTTCCTAGCCACGCTGGCACTGTACCTGCCACCTCTCTGGGTACTCTGGCTTATCACGCTTGGCTGCTATGTCGTGGCAGCGCTCGGCCTGCACATTCTAACTGGTCTTTGTGGCCAGTTCTCTATGGGCCATGCCGCCTTTATGGCCGTGGGCGCGTATGCGGCAGCCATCTTCGGCAAGGAGTATGGGCTCCCTGCCTGGGCGACGTTGCCCATTGCCGGGGTGCTCGCGGGGCTGGTGGGCCTCGTATTTGGGACTCCGGCGCTCAGGATACGAGGCTTCTATCTGGTAATGTCAACCATCGCAGCCCAGTTCATGATGGTGTGGCTCCTGCGAGATTCTCCACTCAGCGAGTGGACGGGAGGCTATGAGTCATACCGCGTACCCGACATAGTCATCCTTGGCAGTAGAATCGGCGACGTTGGCAAATGGTGGTTGACCCTGGCCGTGGTCGTTGTAGCGGTTGTGTTGGCCAAGAACATACAGAGGACTTCCGCGGGCAGGAGGTTCATTGCTGTCAGGGACAATGACTTGGCTGCCGAGGTCATGGGTGTGAATCTTTTTCGTACCAAGCTGCTGGCCTTCTTTATTGGCTGTTGCTTCGCGGGCGTGGCCGGCTGGCTTTGGGCTCACGCCGCTGTTCGCTCAGTCCTCGTCGGGCAGTTTCAATTTGACACATCGCTCAAGTTGCTGGGCATGGTGATAGTTGGCGGGATGGGGAGTACGACCGGTGCTGTGATGGGAGCCGTTCTGATCTCGCTTGCGGACATGGTGACTACATCCTACATCAGCCCGGCCATAGGCGAGTCATTCCCGGAATTGGCCGGGGTGGTCAGCCACTCACTGACTCTCATCGTGTTTGCCTCTGTGGTTATGTTCTTTATCGTGGTCGAGCCCAGAGGCCTGTACTACCGGTTCCTCAGGCTAAAGCTGTTCTATCGGTTGCATCCCTTCTCGTACTGAGGCGGCGGCGAGGTGGCTCGGTGCGCTTACGCTTGCCCGGTGCCTGGAGGACCGGAGCGCTGGCGGGTGCTGTGGAGCAAAGCACATTGACAAAGTGCATTGTGTGTGGTATTTCAAGGGGAAACCGGGCACGTTAACAACCGGATAGCAAGACCAGGCACTAGCTGGGTTGGGCAGGGCCACGTGCACACTGGTAGGCAGACCTGGCGAAGGTGGTGTTGGGATGGGCGCCACAGCCGGTAAGGTTCAAGCGCAATGGCAGAGGCTCTAGATTCCGGGAGTGTTCATGACAGGACCTAATGGTGGTAGAGGCCTGCTAGCGGCGTAGTCTGCTCGGAATCGTGGTTCGCGTCTTGCCTGTTGGTCATCCCTAAGTCCTGCTTTGTTGGCGCTGAGGTAACCGGGTGTGGTTAGCTTGGGAATCTGCTTCTGGAGGCTGGGGGGGCCAGCCGGGAAGTGAGTGGGCTTTTGAGTTCACGGGTGAGGCCGTGGGTTGCCTATCACGCGATCGACCTCGCCCTTCTGTGCTATCCGGTTGCCTGGCGGGCCGGATCGAATGAACCCCCAGGTTGCGCTGAGAATGCGAAGGGTATTCGGTTTGGTGGAGATGGTGAAGCACCGGCGGGCTGTAGTCAGGGTCTGTTCAGGTGTCCTGGTCTTGTGCCTGTTGCTTGCGTTCGTGCCGGTTCCGGTGTCCGGGCAGGAAGATAATCGCGTTTCGGTCTCACTCGCTGGGTGGGGGTGGTGTCTTTCCTACGGCGAGATAGCTGATGTGACTCTGGACCTGGAAGGGAAAATGGTGCCCAGGGCGGACGCCGCCACGGTTAGCGATCTTCATCTCACGGGGACGCTGTGGTTCAGTATAACGGGACGGGATGAGAGGTTTGATCTTGACCTCTATGGCACCAAGGTGAGGTCGCTTTTCTTTCTGAAGCAGGTCACAGGGGGGCCAGACCCGACAATAGCGGCATTTGAAGGTGCATGGCTGGAAGAGACCAATTATGTTGCCTGTGAGGGGCGAATAGCCGTCCGGCCCGACGGGGAACCGGGCATAAAGGTGGCGAAGCCTTACCTGTTCGTCCTGGGAACCCCGGGGGTGGAGGTGCCGGAGCGACAGCCGGGGGGCTGGGCCGAGAGCATCGATTTCATCGTTCAGAAGGGTGTACAGTGTTTGGATGTATTGGGTACCAGGCTCTGGTACGGGGGTGACACAATCAAGGACCTCTTAGGCAAGGTGCTCGCTCAGATCACCGTACTATACAAGGAAATCAGAGATCGCGGGGCCCCGTACTTCCCGTAGAGAAATGGGACGATTTACGGGCCGCCTGAGCGAAGTCCCTCATCGAGCTGCACGTACTGCTGATTGGCGCCCTTTTTTCGGGCCAGGCAAAGGGGTGGTGGTTGGGGATGGTGATTAGAGGGTTATGGATCTCGAAGCTTTAGGGCCGTTCCTGTTGCTCTTCCTGGCCATTATAGCGATTGCGCTGCCTATAGGCGCTCTTATAGTGCTGGCATCCCTGGCCCTTTTCATCTGGTCTGCAAAACGCATCTGGCCTTATCCGCGTGCGATCGGCAAATGGGTGGCCAGTGGAAGAAACTTCTTCCCTCTTCTGGTACTGGTTCTGATCGTCTTCACCGCTGCTTTTGCACTGGCCATGCTGGACCCGACGGCCTTCCTGGGCCTGATGTTTCTCCCCTTCACTCCTATCATAATGCTGGCTGGAGAACATCTGCTAGCTGCATTCGTGCTGCTAGTCTTCATGGCTCTTGTCGGTCTGGCTATGATAGTCTGGGTGGTGCGGGCAAGCCGCTGGCTATGGCGTGCGTACACCAGGGTGTTCTGGGGTGGCATACCCTGGGTGTGGAACACGATGTGGACCAGAGTGCCCGAGCAGGTGGAGCGGAGGCCGCCGCCCAGAGCGCCTGCTGCCAAGGCCAAGCGGGTGGGCCTGGGCGCCCAGGTGAGGCAGTACTGGGACTGGGTGGAGGTGAGACTGGCAGCAGCGATTGGCTTCTGTGCCAGGAGTGCCCGACGGATCATTAATTGGCTGCAACGGACAATTGGGCGGACGCAGGGATGGCTGTTGGCGGCTGCGGCAGCTTCGGGCGAGTTCCTCGTCAGAAACGCCTTGCTGCTGGCCTTTCCTTTGATCCTGGCCATAGGTGTTGCTCTCATCGCAGCATCAATGCCGTTCATACCTCTGTACACTGTCGTTATCTTGCCCTACTTGCTTGTTTCGTGGGTCTGGAGGCGACTGAGGCGGGGCGAAGTATCCGATTCCGGCACGAGCCCTGGTGCACTCACATTGTTAGGGGTAGCCTCTCTGGAGAGACGGATCCAGAAGAGCATCGATTTCGTTCTCCGGCTTCTGAGGTTGAAATAAGGCTGCTTTGGGGGGATAATCAGCCTGAGGGGCTCCCCCGGGGGGATGGTGCTGAAATGGTCAGCCAGAATCTGTCTGTAAAGCTGCAAGAAGTGGTCTCATGGTCTTCAGGAGAGAGCGTTCCAGGGCGGCGAGTGCATCAAGGCGAAGGAATACGGGGATGATGGAGTATTCGAGCTCCGGTGGTCTGCAGCAGGCGCGTGTGGCTGCTCCAGGGAGGAAGAGACCAAGCCTGGCCGCCATATACCGGCCAGTACGGCACGAGATGGAGGAGTTGGAGCGGCGGCTTGACCAGGTAATCGAGGGCGCACCTGCCGATCTGAAGGAGCAGTTGGCCTATACCCTGAAGGCTGGTGGCAAGCGGATTCGACCTGCGTTGACTCTGCTTGCGGGCAGTTTCTATCGGTACGATGTAGACCTGCTGTTGCCTATGGGAACGGCAGTGGAGCTGTTGCACACTGCCACGCTGCTTCATGATGACACCATAGACAGTTCTCACATTCGGCGCGGAAAGTTGACCGCAAACCGGCTTTGGGGCAATGTCAATGCTGTGCTTCTAGGAGACTACCTGTCTGCGGCTTCGGCCCACATGGTCGCCGAGGCGGGCAAGGCCTGGTCGCTGCGCAGCGTCACGGATACCAGGAGCATTCGGGCAATGGAATTGCTCGCTCAGACCATCATGAACATATGCGGTGGGGCAATCGAGGAGTCGCTTCACCCCTTTGACGCAGACGAGGAGCGTTACTTCACCAGGATTGCCAGGAAGACCGCCTCTCTTTTCTCTGCGGCTGCGGAATCGGGTGCGCTGCTGAGCGAAGCGCCGGACCAGGCAGTGGAATGTTTGAAGAACTACGGCTACAAGCTGGGGATGGGATTCCAGATTGTGGATGATATCCTGGACTTTGGCAGTGACGTCAGGCGGGGAAGCTTGACGCTGCCGGTAATACTCTTCTTGCAGCGCGAAGAGAATAGATGGGTGAGGGAGACTCTGGAGAGGGATACAGAGAGGGGCGTGAAGCTGCTGATTGAGATGGTCAGCGGCTCTCCTGTTGTGGACGAATGCTACCGGATCGCTGGGGACCTATGTACCCAGGCGTGCGCCGAGCTGGAACAGCTTCCACGTACTCCTGCCTACAGTTCGCTGGTCAATCTTGCCCGCTACATTGCCCGACATGAAAGCTGACCACCTGTGATGCGATTGACAGGTTTGGAGGAGCACCGTATTATCAATGGCGCAGTTGACTGGGCAGGGCGAAGGTTGCAGGGTGGGGTCCCGGGAGCATGATTAAGAGGCTAAGCGTCAAGAACTACAAGAGCCTGAGGGACATCGAGCTTGAGTTCGGTAAGGTCACGGCCTTGATTGGTCCCAACAACAGCGGTAAGAGCAACGTTCTGGACTGTCTGGCGTTCCTCGCCGAGAGCTGTCGGAAGCCTATCAACAATGCCTTCTTCGCCAGGGGTGAGTATCCGTGCCTGGTTTTCGGTGGCCTGGAAAAGGACATCGAGATAGAAATCGACTTCTCCCTCGGGGGTGAGTGCCAGTATTATATGCGATTCGGGAAGCAAGGGATTGGCGAAGAAAGGCTGGTTGTCTCTGGAGAAACAAGGATAGAACGAGACCAGAGCCGGTCTGCCATCCGCAGTGATGGTGGCTGGCAGGATGGGAGCACCAATGCTTACGAGTCAACGCTTTATGCCTTTGGAGCCAATGAACATTTCTCGGAAGCCAAGAAGATTCGGGACTATGTCAGCTCGTGGAGGCTGTATCACTTTTCGTCTGCCGAGGAGATGAGGAGTCCGGTCGAAGTCAAAAGAGAATACGATCTGGAGAAGAGCGGCCGGAACCTGATACGGGTCTTGATTTCATTGCGCAACGCATACCCGGGTGTATTCGACCAGGTGGAGGAGGCTGTGAGGCAAGGCGTCCCGGAAATAGAGAACCTGCTGACTCCGCTGACGCCAGAGGGGGCGGCCTATCTGGCTGTGAGAGAGCAAGGGTTCGAGCAGGAGTTCGGTTGCCACCAGCTTTCTGATGGAACACTCAAGTTCCTTGGCTGTGTCACTGCGGCGGCTCTGCCATGGCCGCATCTGGTCTGCTTCGAAGATCTGGAGAACTCGATCCACCTCCGGCTGCTGCAACTCCTGATAGAGTTCCTGCACAGATCGGACAGGCAGTCTGTCTTCTCGACCCACCTGCCCTATATTACCAACTTTGTTCAGCCGGAAGATATAAGGGTGGTGGAGAAAAAGCAAGGGGAGACGCAGATAAGGCGCGTCGATCAGTTGTATGTTCTGAGGGACACGCTGAGGATAATCCTTTCGTAGGTCTAGTCTACAACGCTGCCTCCGTCTGATCGCCCGAAACACCATAATAACCTGTCGGATCATACGTTTGGGAAGATGGTTCAGCTAGGTGCTTACGTGGATCTCCACAGGCGTGGCGAGTTGGCCAGGCGAGTGAAGCAGGCCTGCGACCTGCTGGCGAGTTGCCAGGTGTGCCCACACCAGTGTCACGTTAACCGCTTGGCCAATCCCATGGGCAAGTGTCGCACTGGCGCTCGAGCAGTTGTCTCCAGTTTTGGCCCACATTTTGGCGAGGAAGCTCCTCTAGTGGGTCAGAGGGGCTCCGGGACAATATTCTTTGCCAACTGCAACCTGAGCTGCGTCTTTTGCCAGAACTACACCATAAGCCAGTTAGGTGAAGGCCGGGAAGTCTCTGCGGAAGAGCTGGCGGCAATGATGCTGTCACTGCAAGGACGCGGATGTCACAACATCAATCTCGTTAGTCCGACACATGTAGTCCCTCAGATTCTGGAGGCGCTGGACCTGGCGGTATCCAGGGGTCTTTCCATTCCGTTGGTGTACAACACTGGCGGGTATGACTCGGTGGATACTCTGAAGCTGATGGATGGCATAGTCGACATATACATGCCCGATATGAAGTACGCGGATGATGAGGTGGCGCGCCGCTACTCGGGAGTCGACAATTATGTTTCTGTGAACAGAGCGGCCGTGGCCGAAATGCAGTACCAGGTGGGCGACCTCGAAATAGATGAGCACGGGCTCGCTGTCAGAGGTCTCCTGGTGCGGCATCTGGTCTTGCCGTACGGACTGGCGGGTTCCAGGGAGACGATGCGTTTTCTGGCCAACGAGATATCTAGTAATGCCTACGTCAACGTGATGGCGC
>QMOF01000091.1 GCA_003650185.1 Chloroflexota bacterium
CATCAAACCAAACGTGAAACCTTATGGGAAGCCCAGAATCTCCCTTCCACACTAGGTGATCTAGAGTGACTCCCGGTTCGGGTTGAAACTCGCCTGTGGAGCCGCCACGAAGCGGATACCAAAAGAGTTTGCTGAATGTCGTAAGAGCCTTGAATAGCGCTGACTTGCCTGAGCTGTTGGGACCTATGAAAACGGTCACGGGTTCTAGTTCCACGTCAACCTCTTTGAGGCACATGAAATTCTCAACCCTAAACCTCTTGTACATAACCCCTCCTTCATACTCCTTGAAGATAGTATCTGGGGAGGGCACAGCAGACAAGTCGTAGGGCGGGCTGTGCTCACCAATCCATAGGTCTTGACTGGACTGTCAGAATCCCCGCCGACATTATAGCATATGACTCACAGAACGGGTAATAGGTGTTGAGGTCGGTAGACTGAAATGGAACCCACATTCCAAGCGTCCCGACGGTAGGTTATGCCAGGCTTCACGTACCCCGCCAGACTTCGCGCCGGTGGGGAAGGGATCTAGGAGGAGGGAAAGACGGTGGCGAAGGCATGTCTTTCGGGGCAGCTTCGATTATGGTAAGATACAGGTAGGGCGTATCCGTTGTTTGCACAACACACGATCGACTGAATGACGCAGCACCACGACACCGACGCGCTGCTGGGCGGCTACCGCGGCCTGGACCTCACCGACGAAAAAGGGCTGCTCTGCGGGCGGATGCTGGCCGACCTCGGGGCCGAGGTAATCAAGGTCGAACGGCCGCGCGGAGACCCTGCCAGGAACATCGGTCCCTTCTACCAGGACGTCCCCCACCCCGAGCGCAGCCTCTTCTGGTTTGCCTATAACTCCAACAAGAAAGGGATCACCCTCAACATCGAGACCAGGGACGGACGGGAGCTGCTCCTCCGCCTGGTGGAGAAGGTCGACTTCTTCCTCGAATCCTTCCCCGCTGGCTACCTGGACGACCTTGGCCTCGGCTACAACAGGCTGAGCCAGGTCAATCCGCGCCTGGTGTTCACTTCGATCAGTCCCTTCGGGCGCAACGGGCCGTATCGCGACCACAAAGCCTCCGATATCACGCTGATGGCCATGGGCGGCTACGCCTACATGACCGGCGAGCCCCACCGCCCCCCGCTCCGCATCAGCCAGGACCAGGCTTACCTGCACGGCGCGGCTGAGGCGGCCGTGGCTACCCTGGTGGCGCTCTACCACCGGGCCGCCAGCGGCAGGGGGCAGCACGTGGACGCATCGGTCCAGGCGAGCCTCATTACCAGCACGGTCAATGCCATTCCCTTCTGGGAGACGGGCCGGGTAGTACTGAGGCGCTCGGGCCACTATCGCGCCGGACTCACCGCGGCCAACCAGCGGCAGCTATGGGAGTGCCGGGACGGGTACGTTATCTTCTATTTCGCTGGAGGGGCCTTCGGCGCAAGGTCCAATGCCGCCCTGGCTGAGTGGCTGGAAAGCGAGGGGTTGGCCGACGACTTTGTCAGGTCAATCGACTGGGCCAGCTTCGACATGGCCATGGCCACCGATGAGGTCGAAGCCCATCTGGAACGGCTGGTGGGGTCGCTGTTCCAGCGGTACACGGCCACAGAGCTCTACGAGCAGTCGATCCGGCGGGGGATAACCCTCTGCCCGGTGTCCGCGCCCTCGGGGATAATGGACAACCCGCAGCTCAGGGCGCGCGGCTACTGGACGAAGGTGAGGCATGACGAGCTGGGCAATAGCTTCGACTATCCCGGGCCCGCCGTGAGGTACACCGGGATGCTGGAGGGTTGCCGTCGGGCTCCCCTCGTGGGCGAGCACAATAGAGAGGTCTACCAGGGTGAGCTCGGGCTGTCTAATGAGCAAATGGTGGTGCTGAAACAGGGCGGGGCAATCTGACCGGCACAGGCGAAGGCAGATGCAGCAGGAACCCTTTGCAGAGGTAAAGGTGCTCGATTTCAGTTGGGGCCTGGCCGGGCCGCTGACCACCAAGTACCTGGCTGACTACGGGGCCACGGTGGTGCGGGTGGAGTCGCCAACAAGGCCCGGCGGCCTGAGGGTGTCGCCCCCATTTAAGGATGGTGTGGCGGGTGTTGACCGGGCGGCCTACTATGCCTTCTTCAACGCCAACAAGTACAGTCTCAGCCTGGATATGAACCACCCGCGGGCCAGGGATGTGACGGGCAAGCTGGTGGCCTGGGCGGATGTGGTGGTGGAAGCCTACTCGCCGGGCACCATGGCCCGTTGGGGCCTGGACTACGAGAGTCTGAAGGCTATCAAACCTGACATAATCATGCTGAGCACTTCCAGCCAGGGGCAGGACGGGCCTCATGCCAGCTTCAGTGCCTTCGGCATTCCGCTGGCTGGCCTGGCCGGTTTTGCTCACTTCACCGGCTGGCCGGATGGCACCTGCCTGCCTCTGCCGTCAGCTTATTCCGACTTCATTGCCCCCCGCTTTGCGGCGGCAGCCCTGATCGCTGCCCTGGACAAGAGGCGACGCACCGGGGAAGGACGCTATATCGACTGCTCTCAACTGGAGGCCGGAATTCACTTCTTGGCCCCGGCCATGCTGGACTGCTCTTTCAACGGGCGCGACGGCGGCAGGCTGGGCAATGCCTCCCCGTACGCCTGCCCCCATGGCGTGTTCCGCTGCAAGGGCGAAGACCGGTGGTGTGCCATCGCGGTGTTCAACGACGACCAGTGGCAGGCGCTGTGCCGCCTGTGCAACCCTGGCTGGGCCCAGGATCCCAGGTTCTCGACGCTGCTGGCCAGGAAGAGGAACGAAGCTGATCTGAACAGACTGCTGGAGGAGTGGACGTTGCAGTTGAGTGCCGAGGAGGTAATGAGCCGGATGCAGGCGGAGGGCATTCCCGCCGGTGTGGTGCAGGACGCGCGAGACCTGCGGTCCGACCCTCAGTTTGCTGAGCGGGGCTACTTCTGGGAGCTAGACCACCCCGTGCTCGGTCGGTTCCCACACCTGGGCCAGCCGTGCACGCTGTCGGAGACACCGGCCAGGGGCAGAATGCCGGCGCCGTGCCTCGGCCAGCATACCGAGTACGTCTGCACCCAGATGCTCGGTATGTCGGACGATGAATTCCTGGAACTCTACCAGGCGGGGGTCTTCGGTCAGTAGTAAGATGGTGAAGACGGAGATATGAACATACTGGAGCCCTATCTGGCAGCTACCCAGCTCTGTGACTTCGACGCGGAGTCGTTGATAAGGGTGAAAGCGGCTGAGATAGCCCAGGGGTGCGCGGACGAGCGCGAAAGATTCGAGCGGGTCTACCGGTACGTGAAGGAGCTTCCCTACGGACTGGAGGACTGGGACGTGAAGGCGTCCGAGACGCTTCGGAAGGGATGGGGCATGTGCAGCGGTAAGGCCAACCTGCTGGTGGCCATGTCCAGGGCGCTGTCGATACCTGCCAGGTACCGGGTCTTCAGGATCGCGGCGGAGGGGCGGCTGCTGCGATGGGCGGTGGAGCAGGAGGAGGGGCTTGGCGCCCAGCTTGGTGAGCTTCCCCTGGAGCAGGACCACGTGGACTGTGAGGCATACCTGGAAGGCAGGTGGCGGCAATACGATCCTTCCAGGGACTCGCCTCTGGAGGAGGGCTTCATGGCGCTGGGCATTCCTCTGGAGAGGGTGCCTGTAGCTGATGCCGACGGCGAGGTGCGGTACAATATTCTTGCTTCAATAGACGACTGGGCCAGGCGGCGGCAGGAGAGAAGGCGTTTCCGGACTGGTCGCCAGGCGCTGTTTGCCAGAGTGAACGAGCAACTGGAGAAGATCAGAGCAGTGTCAAGAGATCTGTAGCCAAGAGTGGCTGATGATGGGTCTTCGCAGCACTGTGGACTTTCCTTTCTGGGCATGTTTGGTTGTCTGCGGCGAGAGGAAGCTTAAAATACAACGGTAATCAGTAGCGCGAGACGGGTTGCGGGGTTGCCAGCTTCAGAAAGGTCTCCGAACGTGGTGGGCATCGTCGGCGAGACTGCCGGACTCTTGGATCCGTTGGCATACCAAACGCACACAGAGGTCAAGGGTGGATTGTGGGATGTCAAGTGTCTCAGCGATTTCGCTGGTACTCATGCCATCGAGGATGAGACGCAGCAAGTCTCTCCCTAGGGACTGTATGAATTTTCACTGCCTCTCTGCTTCGCTGGTGCCAGTGCGTTCAGTATTACCAGCATACATGCTGAGAGTCTCGTGCGAATCAGCGTGGGGCGGGATTCGTGTTGGTTCGTCGGAAGAGGCGTTCCGGCAGGCATTGATGGAGGATACTATGAGCATTCTTGCCAGGGTCGTCGGGCCCACACCGTAGTGACGCGCAAGGTCTCGCAGTTGCCTCAGGTGGTCCTCGTCCAGCCTGATGGCCAGCACGCTCTTCAAAGGCTTCTTTACCTGGATCTCTACCTGCTCTATCTCGTCAGGGAATTCCAGAGGGCTGTGTCTCGCCCAGAAGTCTGCTTCCCCGGCCTCTGTTCCGGGCTGTAGAGTTCTCTTCGGCGCTTTTTTCCTGGCTGTCATCTGTTACCTTCCAAGCCACTTCTCGTATCGTGCTCGTTCCGTCTTTGTCATGTCTCTTGCTGTTACTGGGCGATAGGTGCCGCCACCTATCGCCCAGGATCACCAGCAGGAAACGCCCGTCCAAGGTCCGGCCCAATAGTGCATAATCGTTGCTCCTGACCCGATATGCCAAAGGTCTGCGACATGAACAAGCTTGTTCAACTTCCTCGGGCGTAACGTGGTGTCTCGATATGTGGGCCTCATTTCTCTCATCCCAGATAAGCTCCTCGATGAGCATCGGCCTTCATTGTATTACGATGTAATACATTTGTCAAGTGTCATGTTGGTGCTGTGCTTGGGTGGTGCAGTCTGAGGATCGGTTGGGTTCGCCGGGTACTTGTCTGCTATAATTTGGCTAGAGCACAGCGTGAAAGACGTGGACCTCTTCGATCTCGAGCGCGACCAGCAACTCAAGCACGAAGCGCCTCTCGCAGCGCGAATGCGCCCTGCCAGCTTCGGCGAGTTCGTTGGGCAGGAGCACCTGGTGGGGGAGGGGCGCGTGGTGCGCCAGGCCATCGAGGCTGACCAGCTACCCTCGATGATTCTGTGGGGGCCGCCTGGGAGTGGCAAGACCACCCTGGCTTACATAATCGCGGCAATGACAAAGTCGCACTTCAGCCCCATCTCCGCCGTCGGCGCAGGGGTGGCCGACCTGCGGCGCGTGGTGCAGGAAGCTAGAGAGCGGCGTGGCATGCACCGGCAGCACACGGTGCTGTTCATTGACGAAATACACCGTTTCAACAAGGCGCAGCAGGATGCCGTTCTGCCGTACGTTGAGGATGGGACGGTGGTGCTGATCGGGGCCACGACGGAGAACCCGTCCTTCGAGGTGGTATCGCCACTGCTGTCGCGATGCCGCGTTTTCACCCTTGAGCCGCTGACCGACGAGCAGGTGCGCCTGATTGTGAAACGGGCCCTAGCAGACGAAGAGAGGGGCCTGGGCAAGATGCAGGTGACCGTGGAGGACGACGCCCTAGAGCACGTGGTAGCCATGTCGAACGGTGACGCGCGAGTAGCCTTGAATGCGGTGGAGATAGCTGTGTCAGCCACCCGGCCGGATGAGGAAGGCAAGCGCACGATCTCTCTGGCCGTCGTCGAAGACGCTCTGCAGCACCGTGCCCTACTGTATGACAAGGCTGGGGAGGAGCACTACAATCTTATATCGGCTTTACATAAGTCCATCAGGGGCTCTGATCCAGACGCCGCCCTGTACTGGTTAGGGCGGATGCTGGAGGCAGGCGAAGACCCCCTGTACATTGCCCGGCGGCTTGTCAGGGTGGCCTCGGAGGACGTGGGCATGGCAGACCCCCAGGCCCTGCCGGTGACCATAGCCGCCCAGCAGGCCGTCCACTTTGTAGGCATGCCGGAGGCCGACCTGGCCCTGGCCCAGGCCACGGTCTACCTGGCGACAGCGCCCAAGAGCAACTCTCTCTATCGTGCCTACTTACAGGTGCAACAGGACGTGAAGCAGACCGGCAGTCAGCCGGTGCCTCTCCATCTGCGGAACCCGGTGACCGGCATGATGCGTCAGCAGGGCTATGGCAAGGGGTACAGGTATGCCCACGACTATCCGGGACATTTCGTGGAGCAACAGAACATGCCGGACAGGCTGAAAGACAGGCGCTACTACTCTCCCGGTGACCAGGGGTACGAGAAGGAGGTCAGAGCGAGGATAGAGCAATGGTGGAAAGGCAAGAAGTAAGCCAGGAGTACGTCAGGTTCCCCACGGGCGATATCGAGCTGGAGGGGATACTGCACCTGCCGCCAGGTAGTCCCACGGTTCCGGCGGTGGTGGTGTGCCATCCCCACCCCCTGTTCGGCGGGGACATGCACAACAACGTGGTGCTGGCCGTGTGCCACGGGCTGGCGCAGGCGTCAATAGCCTCGCTCCGCTTCAACTTCCGGGGGGTGGGCGGCAGTGGGGGTAGCCACGACGAAGGCATCGGAGAGCAAAGGGATGTTATTGCCGCCCTTGCCTACCTGCGGTCGATGGGCCAGATAGACTCTTCCAGGATTGGCCTGGCGGGCTACTCCTTCGGCACCAAGGTAGCGGCGCCAGTTGCCCTGGGGGACGACAAGGTCAGAGCCCTGGCACTCATCTCGCCCTTCCTGATGTCTTGGGAATGGGATCGGATGGCTGGCTGTGCCCTCCCGAAGCTGTTCCTGTGCGGGAGCGACGACAGCTTCGTCGCTGCGGAGGAGGTGCAGCGCCGGGTCGAGGTGCTACCTGAGCCAAAGAAGTGCCACATTGTCTCCGGCGCTGACCACATGTGGTGGGGTTACGAGGGGACCATTGCTGAGGCAGTGGCGACCTTCTTTGCCTCCGCTCTTTCGGCTGCCAAATGAACCGGTCTCTGTCCTGGGCTGAGAGGCCAGGTGCGTGCTGGCTGTTGCTGGCCGCGTGGAAGATCCGCCGCTCCAACCGCTGATGGTTTGCGCGAACGTGAGCATATCCGGATTAGCAAGAAAGGGGTTACATGACTGGACGCGCAGAGAGCAAGACCGGTAGCCAGGCCGTGGATAGGGTGCTGCGCCACCTCTTTACCCCGATAAAGATCGGCGAGCTTGAACTGAAGAACAGGATCATCATGCCGCCCATGATAGAGCGACTAGCTGTGGACGGCATGGTGACCCAGGCGGTGAAGGACTTCTACGGCGCGCGTGCCAGAGGGGGAGTTGGCCTCATAGTGCTGACGCCGGGGATCATCGACGAGAGTATGGCGTCGTCAATTCAGCTGGGCATCTATGAAGACCGCTTTGTCCCTAAGCTGAAAGAGCTGACGGACGTGGTCCATGAGTGTGGGGCTGCCATCGGAATCGAGCTGATGCACCTTGGCAGGCAAGGCGAGGGCATCGAGGGCTACAAGCCGGTGGCGGCTTCGCCGATACCCTGGGCGCCACACGAGCAGGTGCCCAGGGAGCTGACCACGGCTGAGATCGAGGACCTGGTGGAGAAGTTCGCCGACGGAGCCAGGCGGGCCAGGGACGCCGGGTTCGATCTTGTGGAGCTGCACGCGTGCCACGGCTATCTGCTAAGTGGCTTTCTCTCGCCTCACACGAATCTGAGGACCGACCGCTACGGGGGCGATGTGGCCGGGCGGGCCAGGTTTGTGGTGGAGATCGTGCAGCGGATCAAGGCAAAGGCAGGCAGCGATTTCCCGGTGAGTTGTCGCATAAATGGGACTGATCACATACCGGGTGGGGTAACGCCGGAGATGGCCTGTGAGACAGCGCGGATACTGGAGGAGGCGGGCGCCGACCTGGTTGGAGTGTCGTCCGGGGCCTATGGCTCATATCCGGTTATCGTGCCGCCCTATGATCAGCCGTATGGCTGCAACGTTGAACTGGCCCACGCTGTAAAGCGGGCGGTGAATGTCCCGGTGGCCGTGGCCGGTCGCCTTGATGACCCTTGGGTTGCTGAGGAGGTGCTGGCATCAGGCAAAGCCGACCTGATAGCTATTGCCAGGGGACTGGTGGCAGACCCCGACCTGCCTGACAAGGTCCAGAAAGGGCGGTTCCAGGAAATCAGGAAATGTATCGCTTGCAATGTCTGTATCGACTATAACGCCACCGAGCCGATCCAATGCACCGTGAATCCCGAGGCAGGCAGAGAGAGGGAGATGGAGATCGTGCCTGCCCAAAGCGGCAGAAAGGTACTGGTGATTGGCGGCGGGCTGGCCGGACTGGAGGCAGCCAGGGTGGCTGCGCTGAGGGGCCACCGCGTGGTCCTGTACGAGGAGGATGACCAGATCGGCGGGCAATGGAGGCTGGCGGCGGCTCCGCCACACAAGCAGGGGCACCTGGCGCTGCTCGAGTACCTCGCAGGGCAGCTTGAAAAGCTGGGAGTAGAGCAACGCCTGGGCAGGCAAGCGGATGCCGC
>QMOF01000092.1 GCA_003650185.1 Chloroflexota bacterium
AGCGAGAACAGTACTGGCGCTTTCGAGCAAGTGCTTCTCGGTGTGTCTACATGAGAGGGAGAGGTGAAAATGATCGGTGTTATCGAGTCAAACATTGCTGACCCAGTCATCTCCCCAGTGGACTACGATTACGTGGATATATCCTTCCGCTGGCGGGTAGCCAACACTGGCAGTGGCCACGTCCTTCTCGGGGGTGGCATTGAGATCAGCCTCGACGGGGACAAGCGGTTTGCGGTTCTGCCCGGTGAGAGGTACTCTGTGCGCCCCGATGAGCCGAGGTACATGCTCCAGTACGTGGGGTTCCTTACCGAGTTACCGCCTGGGAGTATTGGTGAGGTGTCCGCCTGGATACAGATCGGCGTGGAGAACATCAGGGGGCAGGGTCCTTTTGATGTGGCTGTCCGTATAGCCGACTGTTCCCCTGGCATTGGTGCTCAAGCGGTGACGGTGTTGGAGCACAGCGAGGCCAAGATCTTCAGCGTCGAGGCGTGACATGGATATTGGGCAGATGGATACAACTGAAGTCAGGCCAGAGAGGGTGTTGCTACTACCGATGATGGCCACCTTCATAGGCACCATGGCGAGGGTCTTTGCACCTCAAATGGTGTCGGCTGGGCTCGTGGATGCTGAAGAACTCCCGATACTGTCCATCGTGGGGGGCAAGCCCAGTGACGTCTACCACTCCGACGGCTTTGAGGCGGAGGGTCTACCACTCTTGGCGATCTACGGCAGGGGATATCAGGGGGCGTACCGGTTCCTAGCCGGGTCCTGGTAGAAGGGGGGCAACGTGCTAAAACGGGTGACGACTAGGTTAAGAGCTTGGGTATTGGGCATAGATGTAGAGAGATACGAGAGTATCCGGGCCTTACTTAATGGCTATGTTGGCTCTCAGCGGCAGGGGAACTCTCTTATCATGGGTGGTCCCACCTCGTGGCAGTGGTACGCTACCATAGACGACACTCACCACGGTAACCGGGGAGCAGGTCTACACGCCGACAGCCATGCTAGGCAGCACGCCCTAAACAGCACGGATGACCACACGGGAGAGATCACTGACAGTCAGCACGGTAGCCGGGGGGCGGGCTTGCACGCCGATTCCCATAACCGACAACATGCTATGGACAGCTCCGACGACCACAGCCCTGGCACGGAAGGTGACCTGATATACGCGGCGTCAGGAGGTGCCTGGACAAGGCGTGCCATTGGCAGTGAAGGGCAACTACTGACTGTGTCAGGGGGTGTGCCTGATTGGGCCGATGCCCCAGCCGTAGCCATACATGGCAACGAGAAGCACGACCCTGACTTCTATCCCCTAGATGGCAGTGAAGCGCTGACGGCCCCGTTGACTATGCATCTGATGTCGTCAGCCAACGAGCCTGATGCTGTGGCGGGCAATGAGGGCAAGTTGTACTACCTGAGCCCCGGTGCCAGTGAGACCGGCATACTGAAGCAAATTCAGAAGAACAGCACAGGCGACTTCGAGCAGGTGCAAATCGCAATATCTACATAGAGGAGGAACGTGATGGCACTGATTGAGGAGCTCAGGCGCAAGAGGGAGGTCTTGCTAGGGCAGATGGCAGCCATAGACCGTGAAGCAGCCACGGTGAGAGAGGAGTTTGAGTGCCGATTGGCTGGTCTTCGCAAGAGCCGTCAACCCCTGGAGGAGAAGGTGCGCCTGATCGACGCCTTGATAAAGGCTGAGGAGGAGGGACAGTAATGGGGTTCATTGCGCCGGGGAAGTACCAGTGTGAGTGCGGCCGTATCTATGATTTGCCCCCGGATGCGGTGCGCTGCCCTTGTGAGTGCCATCGGAGTGCCTTGGAACGGGCAAAGCAATTGGGGCTTTACTGCGAGGACTGTGGCTTCTCCAGCCTTGACCCGGGGACATTTGAGGCCCACTTCCATTGGGCCACCCATCAGAGGGCAGTGGCACAGAAGGAGCAATAAGATGTTGGACCAAGACCAGGTGTGCATCAATGTCACACTGCACGAGGTTGACTTTGTTGCGTTGCTCACAGCAGCCCGACTGCTGGGCTGCCGCCGTGACGATCTCATTCGGCGAGCAATAGCATCCTACTTGCTGTCCCTGCAAAAGAGTGGCGTGGACTTGGGAATACAGCTACCGAGTGCCCCATCAGAGGTGGTGAACAAAAAAGAGGAGGTGAACCATGCCAGGCCTGAGCGTGGTAAAGATCAGAGAGAATGAGTGGCAGTGCTTTGTGGCCAACCAGCCGTGGGAGCTGGCCCAGGGCTTAGGAGGGTGCTTGGAGCTTGCTCCTGGGGCCGGCATGTTGTTTGACTGCGGATGGGAGCAGACCATCTACGTCACCACCGTGCCCATGCTGTTTGCTCTGGACATCGCCTTCCTCTCTGAGGAGCTGATGGTCACCGAGGTGTACCAAGGTGTTTGGCCGGGCTATGTGGTGGCATCTCAGTCGCCTGCTCGGTACTTCATCGAGGTCAATGCCGGAGAGATGAGTAGCATTGCTCCCGGGGACCAAGCCATGATCGAGGTCCTATCCGAGGAGGGGTTCCCCTTAGCCGATTTTGACCACCGTGTAAACATACTCCCGTTGCTAGCTACGATGATGACAAACATGCTGATGATTCTCCTCGTGGGGGGGTTAGCTATTGGAATAGTGAAGAAGGCATTTGCACCACGAGAGGAGGAGGTCAAGCTCTACGGGCCTAGGGGGGAGAGGCTTCTGCCCCAGACAAGTGCAAGCAAGGATGGGGCATACATCATCGAGCGTGACCGTATGGGGAACATCATCATTACCTGCACATCACACCCGGTGGAGAGCGTCTTCTTGCAGATGGAGGCCGACAAGGAACTGGTCTATGACATCTTGTCCGAAGAAGAGCGGGAGGATTTGGACAACGGATGGAGGGTGACTGTCAATGTTGATGAGCCGAGGAGCTCCGTATTGAGCGAGATTTGGGATTCATGTGCTGAGATCAACCTCAGCTCTCAATCCGAAGAGGTGGTTCGTTTGCCCGGAGTGGCTGTCATGCCCCACCTCCCTGAGGAGTCTAGGAAAGACCCCCTGTTCTTTGAGTTCATCCGTGACATGGTGCGACTGGGAGAGGAGATCAGCGACGAGGAGGCCAAGCAGCTATGGGAGGGGTGGCAACGGCAGCAAGGATACACCCGTCAGCCAGCGGTGATACCACGCCGGAAGAAGGGGCGCCCTACCAGGGATGACGTGACCGTGAGGGGGTGGGCAGAGCGCGACAGGATAGCCGTATGGGTTGTGGACAATCGCACCGACGAGATCGTTGCGGAGTGGTGGGACGAGGACGCGGCCCAGATGTTTGAGGATGGCTTCTTCAGGCCAGCGGACATCCTTCGTGGCTGTGGCCTGGGTGGGCGCAAGTTCACAGACAGCGTGCTGGACTACCTGGAGGAGATAGGTGTGCTGGAAGGTGGTAAAGGAGTCTCTCGCCTTCCCCAGACCATTGAGCGGGGTGAGGTGATAGAGATCCCCTTCCGTGATGCTCCGCAGTGGGTGCAGGATGAGTGGCGGGCTCTACATGGCAAGAGTATCCCCCGTGTCCGAGTCTACCGGACCACGGTAGCACGTATTGCCCCTCCCGTGTTTGAGTACGCCTCTAGGGACATTGTAGCCCACTCCAAGGGTAGAACCATGAGACGGTATGTCCCTTCGTATGAGTCGCTCTTGGCCTCCACTCCTGAAGAGAAGTCGCTGTACTTTGGAGGGGCTGTGCCCTTGGGACCGGACGATGCCATTGCTGTGATGGACTACTGGGGGGATCGATTCAAGATGATAGACCTCTATGTTCATCCAGCAGCGTTTGAGCCTCCGCACCTCGTGGCACCAAAGCTGACTGACCGGCAATTGGGGATTCTAGCAACTATCAGGGCTTACACCCCGCGGTACCGGAAAGAGGTGTTCGAGCGTCAGGGGGTGACAGACCAGGAATTGGAGGAGCTCAGAGCAATGGGGCTGTTGGACCGGCGCAATGCCATCACCGTTATGGGGCGCAATGTGGTGGGCAAAATGCACCCGTTGCAGCCAAGTGTGCAGCGTAAGCTGGCTCAGGATGTGATTCCCGTCACCCCGCGGGAGAGCACTGAGCCCATTCGAGACCTCTTGGCCGATAGCCCTGAGTTCGTGGCTCAAACTCTGGAGGCGACGGGGTACAAAGACCAGTTGGCCGCAGCCTTCCAGGAGGCCATAGCCAGGGCCAATAACCCTATCCCGTGGGAGAAGCGACGAGCCTTGGAGGAAAAGTACGGCGAATGGGCAGTGCAGACAGCCATCTCCGTCTGTCCCAGGAGCGATCTCCACTGCATCGAGCGGGAGGCGAGAAGGCTGTGGCAGGCAAGGACAACTAGAGGAGAGTGAAAGGAGGCGTAATGGCGCGAGTGCTACGCAACGTGGTCTTCTGGCTGAGGGTGGCAGTAGAGCTGCTGACGCTACTGCTGCCGTGGCTGGAGCATGTACAGAAGCGTTGGATAGAAAGACCGGAGTAGAGCCATGACTATCGCCGAGGCTACCCCACCTCGTACCCTGTCAATGCAGGAGTACGAACAAATATGGCGACCTGCGGGGTGGAGGTTGGTCATCATCGGCCCCACATCGACGTGGCGGCAAGACTGGGGGATGTGGGAAGCCATAAGGGACATCATCCAGAACTCGCTAGACGAGTGTGAGACTTACGATTGGGGCTACGATGACCAGGGCCTGTACATCAGCGATACCGGTCGCGGGATAGCTGTTGAGAATATCCTGCTCGGCCCCCCAAAGCTCAAGCCAGACTATGCGCGGGGGCGCTTTGGGGAGGGCATGAAGATTGCGGCACTGGTCATACTCCGAGAGGGGTACCGTGTCAGGATAGAGACTGTAGGACGCGAGCTGCACATGGCCTTTGTCACCACCGAGGTAGATGGGCATGTCGAGCAGCTAGGGGCATTGTGGCGGCCAGATGGCACCAACCGAGGAACCGTCTTCCACATAGAGGGGTACTTCGGGCCAGCCTACGAGGACCACTTTGTCACCAACATTCCTGCGGAAGCCATCATTCACGAAGGTGTAAGCACGGTAACTGAGCCTGTTCAAAGATACAACCAGCTCATTGCCCATCCTGCGGGTAGAATCTATGCCCGAGACATCTACATGAGGGACATCAATAGTCCCTGGAGCTACAACTTGTGGGGCTTCGAGATGGCCCCAGATAGGCACGCACCTACAGACGAGCGCGACCTGCACAGAGAGATGGGGCGATTGTGGGCCACAGTCCGTGACACAGCGCTGCTACAGCAGTTCCTCTCAATGGTGCAGTACCCCCCTGCCCAACCGTGGGGTGAGTACCCGTGGGATGAGTATAGTATGGTTGACATGACCAGCATGGGATGGATGCCGGATGGCACGCCCTATTCTCACATGATGGTCGCAGCTAAGGAGTTATGGCAAAGTGCATGGCGCAGCACGTTCGGAGATAACGTTGTTTTGCGTACCAATGCCAGGCTGGACAACATAGTGCGGCACCTCGACTATGTACCACAGTCCGTGGCATGGGCCGTAGAACCTGCCTTGGCAAAGGTAGTCCCTACAGATCAAACCTTGATCAAAGAGTCACAGGATAGGCTCCGTGATGCTAAAGTGGTTCCAGACGACGAGCTGGATGAAGTCCAGCGACGACACCTTGAGCTGGCAAGAAATATTGGTGACAAAGTATGCACCCACCTTGGATACGCAGACACCCCCATCCATGCTGCCTTTATCCCTCCAGCCAGTGACCGAACCAGAACAGCAGGCATGTACAATCGGGTTACCCGTGAGATACTCATCTCCCCCGACCGCCTGACAAAGGCGAGGTACATGATTGATACCCTCATCCACGAGCTGGCCCACCGCCTGTCTGGTGAGGACGACCTGACTGAAGGCCACAGTTCCATGATGACGGAGGTAGCAGCAGAGGTGGTCAGCCTTGTCCAGCGGGGGCAGTTCGACATGCGAGGAGTGCTGTGGTAGCTATAAGGGTAGCATGAGAGGTCAAAAGCACCAATGTCTCAGCCCATGCTGAAGTATCGACCCCGTGCTGGCTTTAGGAATGTGCTGAATTTGGCCCGGGCTGCCCTCTTTGGTGTGCCCTCCTGTAGAGTGCAGGAGCTCTTGGAGCTGTTTAGATCCTACCGCGGTGGCAGACCCAACAGCATCATCCTCGGTGGCCCTCTGGGATGGAGTTGGCATGCTACCTTGGACAGCCAGCACCACGGCAGTCTGACTGGGCCAGCCGATGCACACCGGCACAGCGATTTGGCCGACATCGGTATCGATGACCACCATGATAGGGATCACGCACTCCGCCACGATCCGGGTAACGCCGATGCACTCTCGACGGCCTATTTTCTGACCGATGGCAGTCTGGGCCTAGCGCGCACTCTGAAGGCTGATGGCGATGCAGCCAGATACATTGGGGCCTCATCTCTCCGCTGGCGCAACGGCTACTTCAGTGGTGTCGTTGATCAGTTTCTGGCCGCCCTGTTGGACAGACCTACACCACCCGGCTGTGTCCTCGATCTCGACTTCTCAGAGGGTTTTGGGGTTGGTGCCAACGATGTGGACCTGGTCAAGGCCAGGACCACAGTCTATGACCGGTCTGGCAATAACAACGATGGCACCCTTTATCCGGCACCCCTTGAGGTTACAATGTGCGAGTCCACTGATGACTGGACTGGGACAAGCCTGAGTACGGACACCGATTGTGTTGAAGGCTCTTATGCAGTAAAGGATGATATAACAAGCCCTACAATTGGTACAAACTACAGCACAGAATACAACCCCTCGGGGGGCTGGGACCTGTCCGGCAAGAACCACCTTGTCTTCTGGCTAAAGTGCGATAGGGCATCAACTGCCTTCACCTCAGCCAGGGTCTATGTCTACGACACCTCCAATAACTGGAGGTACTGGGACATCACCTTCGCTGCTGACACTTGGAGCAAGCAGAAGGTGCTGCTGTCTACCGGGGATGGCGAGTCAGGAACTGCCCCAGACCTATCATCGGTCGATAAGATAACCTGGGAATTCGTAGCCGCAGACACAACAGCCTTCTACAAGCTCATAGACGCGGTCTTTGCAGATGATAGACCCGTCTTTACTGATGGAGTTTTTGGTAAGTCCTTGGACTTCGACGGTGTGGATGACTACGTCAACTGCGGTCACGATGCCAGCTTCGACACCATCACCGACGAGCTGACTATTGAGGCATGGGTCAAGAGGGGTGGTACTGGAACCGAGCAAGCGATTCTGGCCAAGTACTCTGAGACTGGTGGTAGGAGCTACGAGCTGGGATTCAGGGCTGACGACAAGATTTTCTTTGACGTGAGTGGTAATGCGGGTGCCACGGTGGGCTACCGGCTGTACTACTACACTCATGACACGTTCGCGGCCACGGATGTCTGGTATCACATCGTGGCCACCGTCTCAGCGAGTGGCGACGACATACACATCTACGTCAACGGCGTAGAAGCCGATGGCAGTAGGGCGAGTTTTAACTACACGCCCTCTATATACGTGTCGACGGCAAATGTCTGCCTTGGTACGAGGGAGATCTCCGCTAGTCCACATTACTTCAATGGGCAGATTGCCGGAGTCCGGGTCTACGATAGAGTTCTCAGTTTGGATGTGGTGCGGGGGCGGTACATCCATGGCCTAGCCAAGTTGGGCAAGCTCCAAGGTGACCTGAGGCTGTTCAATGACGACTGGGAACCGACGGTGCAGTTCCTCCAGAATGCCGGGGGTACGGACAAGTATGGCATCCTCTTGGGTAGCGACGTCAACCTGTACCGATCCGCGGCAGATGTACTGAAGACGGATGACAACCTCGATGCCCTAGCTTTGAGGATAGGTGGCGACGAAGTCATCACTAGTGGTAAGGTGCTTCAGAACATCTCTAAAGTTGCTCAAAGTTTATGGACAATAGATGGTGACTATGACTCACCACAACAGCTAATCAGTTGCGATGGCACTAATGGGCTTTTCTTTTGGTCACAAGGAGGCTCAACTCACTATAACTGGGTCATAGCCCAACAGAGAACCGTGTCCACGGCTATCGAGTTTGCGCCATCAACTGAAGTTGGAGGAACAACATTTGATACTCCACGCATGTCGCTGGCTCAGGATGGGCAACTCAGTCTTCCTATAACAGGTTCAGATGCAGGATTGGTTATAGGTGGAGACACTCAGCTCTTCCGTGGTGATGCCGATAGACTAGACCTAGCTTCAGGGGACAGCTTTA
>QMOF01000093.1 GCA_003650185.1 Chloroflexota bacterium
CTATAACCACATCCGCCCTCATCAAGCATTGCAATGGAGAACGCCTGCGGAGTATCTTAGAGACTGCCATCCGGAGATCGCCCCGGACCTCCAACTGTCTCATATGTAGTGGACGAGTACATGGGGTTGACCTTTTCCAGGCACACCTGTATCATTTCCCCGGCAGGCGGCGCCCCCGCCAGCCCAGGGGCCAACCAACGAAGACAGTATGACCTACGTTTACGCCCATCTATCCAGAGACGAGCACGTAGGTCCCGAGGGTGACCGGTACAGCGCCACCGAGCAAACCCTCCTGTACCGCGGCAGAACCGTGCTGTACCAGTATGTTGACGCTGTGGGCGTGACCTTTTGCACTGCTACGGGTGCCCCCTACACTGGCGGGATAAACGTGAAAGGCTACGTGGTGAAGTGGAAGTACGACACCAACGAGAATGGTGAACCCCTATCAGAGATTGAGCCCATCACCGACCCTCAGCAGCAGGCGGAGATTAGCCAGCTCCTGTGGCCGGGACCGGGTGCACACCGGGTCAACTTCTGGTAGCAGAAGCCGGTGCATTCCTATCTCGGTTCTATCTGGCCCAGCACCAGCAGGAAACCGCATCGTTCGTTGGAGTTGAGCATGTACTCCTTGTATTTCCTGAACCTGCCCTGCAAGCGTTGGTCGATCTCCTCCTGGCTGTAATCAGCGATCAACCCCTGGACACCGATCCCCACCTCCGCGGCCCTGTCCCGAGCCTGTTCAACGTCGTCAACCGCGAACACGACCCCCATCAGGCCCTCGCCCCGCTTGCCCAGAAAGTGCTCCACGTAGCTGCCCCGCCCGGGAATGGGGGCGCACAGCTCCACCCCTGCGTCGAAACTGATGGCAGCTCGCAGACCGAGGCGCTCTGACTCCTCAGTGACGTCGAGGAATTCGGCACCAAGGAGTCGTGAGTACAAGTCCTTCCCCTCCTCAAGGTCCCTCACCGCGATCACCACCCGATTAACACCCCTCGGCTTCATTGCACCTCTCCTTTTCGCGACTTGAAAGCCTCCCCACCCCACACCACCCCAGCCAGCGGTCCGCGGCACGCCCACTATCGACGGTCAGGATAGCGCCCGCTCACTCCGCCACCTGTGATAGTCCATGCACCGGCTTATGGCCCGCGCCGCTCTGTAAAGCGACGGATAGAATGCCACCCCGTTCTCCCGACACATATCCCGTATGGCGTTCATCTCGCCCAGACCTTCGCTGGTCTCCACTGCATGGACAGAGACTGCCTTCGGCTTGCTGACGCTGCTGAATGACTTCAGCATGGAGCCCCTTAGCTGCACCATGAGGTCCTGAATAACCTGCCCCCTCAGCGGTTCCATGTCTGGAGAGAAGTGCCACAGCATCATGTCCGCCTCATCCCAGCTATCAAGAGCCTTGAGGATGGGCATCCATACCACATCCCCGTGGGGCTCGGCCAGCACGTCGACCGGGTTTCTCAGCATGGCGCCTGCCAGCGGCACGTACCGGTTCAACTGCGCCCTAAGGTCATCAGGGATACGCGGCAGCTTCAACCCACCTGATTCGCATTCATCGGAGGCTCGAACGCCCACTCCACCCCCCACACCCACCACCACGGCCTTCCTGCCCTTCGGCAGCGGTAAGAACAGGAAGGTCACCAGCAGGTCGATGACCTCCTCCACGTCCTCGACCCGAATAGCTCCTGCCTGTCTCAGCGCCACGTCCCATATAGCATCATCACCGGCCAGGGCACCAGTATGTGAGCTCGCCCCCCTGGCACCGGCCTCCGTACGGCCCTTCTTGGTGATGATCACCGGCTTCTTTGACGCAGCGTCCCTGAGAGCCCTCAGCAACCGCCGTCCGTCCCTGGTCCCCTCGATGTATGCCGCGATAATGCTGGTGTCCCGGTCGCCCGCCAGGTACTCCAGCAGTTCGCACTCGTTCAGGTCACTGGCGTTCCCAAAGCTCACCGTCTTACTGAAGCGCACCCCACGGGCCGCTCCCATTCGGATAGCCAGATAGCTGTACCCGCCGCTCTGCGTGATGAAGGCTACTTTACCCGGCTCCTTCGGGAAGTCCGAAGCATAGCTGACCCGCGACTCGGGACAGTAGATACCAACGCAGTTGGGCCCGATGACGCGGACTCCGCCGGTCCGGGCAATCCTGACCAGCTCTTCCTGGAGCTGCCTTCCCTCTTCCTCCCCCGTCTCGGCGAAGCCAGCAGTGAAAAGCTGTATGGCCCTCACCCCCTTGGCCACGCACTCCCGCAAGAGCTGCGGTGTAGCCCTGGCAGGGACCAGCGAAGTGACCAGGTCCACCGGGCCGGGCACCTCCATGATGCTGGGGTACACCTTCAGCCCGGATATCTCCTGAAAGTTGGGGTTTATGGGATAGACCTGTCCCGGGAACCCGAAGTGGATGAGGCTGTCGAGAAACATCTGGGTATTGATGTTATAGGGCGCGCCGCTGGCGCCGACGACTGCTATGGCCCGGGGATGAAAGATGTCGTCCAGCGTCGTGCTATTGTGCTTGTCCATTAGGTCAAGTCCACTGGCTGCGGCAACCGGGCCGCTCTCTATTGTGCTACCAGGCCCCCGTCAACTGCCAGGGCCGACAGGCGAGCGCTGGCGACGGCCAAGATTGTACCAGCCGATCCTCTCTGTGTCGAGTCGCTCCAGGCACACTGCGGGTTACCCACCATGGACCCTTGCGGGACTGCACCAGCAATCTCGACGGGGAGCGACCTCAGAAATTGAGGGGCAGCACGGTACCTCATTGGCAGCCGAGGTAGGTATCATTGGGCGTGGATACCTGCCTTCAGGGCAGACCGATCTGCCATACGAAGGATGGCGTCTTGCCGGGCAGGAGAGGCCTGAAAGGCGATCAGGGCTTGGGCTTGTGGGCCAGAACTCAGGCCAGTCCAGCGGATTTAGGAGCAGGCGCGTACTGCTCGCCAGGGAAAAGGGGTGAAAAGTTGCTCGCACGGCCCTTCAAGAAAGCACGGCGGGACCAGAGAGGGATAACTGGCCTGGAGACGGCCATCATCCTGATAGCCTTTGTGGTGGTCGCCGCTGTGTTCTCCTATACCGTCATCTCGTCCGGTCTCTTCTCCACTCAGAAGAGCAAAGAGACGGTATACAGTGGGCTGGATGAGGCCAGGGGATGCCTGGAGCTGAAGGGCGGAATCATTGCACTGGCCAACTCCACCGGGACCAACGGCCAGGTGACCATGCTATCTTTCACCGTGGCCAATGCCATGGATGGTGCACCCATCGATTTCACCGCCCCACTGGATGCCGACAACGACGGTGTGGCTGACAGCGGCAGCAGCAACCAGGTAGTCATCTCCTACCTCGACAAGAACAACCGCAAGAACAATCTCTACTTCACCGCCGATCCTGCGTGGGGCGCAGACTCCGATAACCTGCTAGAAGCTGGTGAGCTGTTCCAGGTAACGGTCGGCAAGAGCCAGACTCAGGGCAACCTCATAGACGCCCTGGCCACAGCTCTTTCGACAAACACCTCCTTTACCCTCGAGGTCACGCCACCTCACGGCGCGGTGCTGCAGATTGAGCGCAGGACGCCAAACTACATCGACAGTGTGATGTACCTGCTGTAGTCCTGGCCCCCACCCACCACCCCCTATGGCGCCCCGTCTCGCCGACCCGGACTGAGCGACTGGCAAGGACCCTGCCTGGTCAAGCTGAGCGAAACCCATTCCGCACCACTAGCAAGGTGTTGTACAATTGGCCGGGGGTGTTGGCAATGAGACCGCTCAGCTACACGCAGATATCCACGTATCAGACATGCCCTTTGTCCTACAAGCTCCAGTACGTCGACGGCCTGGAGCCGGAGGCAAAGTGGTACTTCAGCTTCGGGGACACGCTGCACAAGTGCGCCGGGTACTTCTTTCGCCAGAGACTGCCCGGCTACCCCAGCCTGGACGAGCTGCTGGACTTCTACCACCATAGCTGGTGCTCCGATGGCTGGCCATCGCCCGAAGATGAAGCCAGGGAGAAAGCCTACGGAGAGCACATCCTGAGGGAGTTCTGGAGAATCCATACCCGCGATTTCCGGGTACCGCTGGCCACTGAGCGGATGTTCATCACCGACATACAGGGCGTAAAGCTTAGAGGGTTCATAGACAGGATAGACAAGCTGGACAGCGGCAGGCTGGCCATAGTGGACTACAAGAGCAACCAGCAGTTGTTCACCAGGGACTACGTGGAGGGCTCCCTTCAGTTGACCCTGTACCAGATGGCCTGCGAGCAGCTGTGGGACATGCCGGTGGAACGGCTAACCCTCTACCACCTGCGGACCAACACGCCGGTCAGTTCTGGGCCGAGGACCCGCGAGCAGCTTGACGAGGCTGCGCGGCTGGTGGTGACGGTGGCGGAAAATATCGCGGCCCAGAGGTTCCCTGCCACGGAGAACCAATACTGCCCCTGCGATTTTCCCCAGTACTGCCCTTACTACAGACATCAATATGGGGAGCCGGTGCCGGATAGGAGTAAGCCGGAGCCTTTGCGCGGCGTGGACATCGCAGCCGCTGTGGAGCGCTATGCCCGGCTCCTCAGCGATCGCAAGGACATCGACAACCAGATCGAGGAGCTAAGGGATCTCCTCGTCCAGTACTGCCAGGTTGAGGGGCTCAACCGGGTCTACGGGCCGGAGCACGCGGTTACTTTCAGGATGGTCGAGCGGAAGGCATACGACCAGGATGCCGTCAAAGCCATACTGGAACCTCTGGGGCTGTGGCACCAGGTGCTACAGCTCGACCCCAAGAAGCTGGGGGACCTGCTCAAGTCGGGGGACATACCGCCGGACGTACAGCAGGCGCTGGTGGCAGCGACAGAGGTCGCTTCAACCCACGCTCAGCTATGGGTCAGAGACCTCAAGAAGGACAGAGAGGAGTGATGTTCTCGCGCCCGCTAACAGCGCGTCCAGGCCCGGCAAGACCGCCTCTCAGGCGCTGGTGGCCACCGCGACCCTCTTCATCAGGTCGGCCAGCTTCTCTGCCGCCTGCCTGCTCTTTGCTGCGTTGGCAGCACTGGCATCCACGTACTGTATCGCCCTGGGCTCGCAGAACTTGACGCACACCGGGTCGCCGTCGCACAGGTCGCACTTGATCACCTTGCGCGTGACGGGATCGAACCCCATAGCCCCAAAGGGGCAGACTGCGATGCAAAACCGGCAGCCGATGCAGCGCTCATAGTTGATAGTTACCCTGCCGAGCTCCTCATCCCGAGACAGGGCCTGCACCGGGCACACGGTGGCGCAGGGGGCTGTATCGCACTGCTGGCAGACCATCGGTGTGTCCACGCAAATGGGTTCCCACTTGACCACGGTGATCCTGGCAGCCGCCGGGTTAGCGGCGCCGCCCTTGTTCACGGAGCACACCAGCTCACACAGTCCGCACCCGGTGCACCTGGAGTGGTCAACAATCAGCATCTTTCTCATCATCGTTGCCTCCATCAGCCCGCTGGGCACTAGATGATCCGAGAGGGCTCTTTGTCCAGGCCCAACCTTGCCAGGGTTTCCACGGTCGGCACACCTTCCTTGTCCCACCCGTGCGCCTGGTAGTACTCATCGAGCATGTCCTCGAACTTCTGCCTGTCTATGGTCGCTCCCTGGAAACTCCCAAGCCCTAAAGGGGTGGGCTCCACGAAGAAGCGCTCAGGAAGGGTGTCGTCGGCCCTGGTAGCTCCTTCCCGGTTGTTGAACATCCGCTCCAGGGTATATATCCTCTCCGCGATGTCGACCATCTCTTCCGATGACAGCTCCAGCCCGGCTATCCACCCGGCCAGGTTGGCGTAGTCCTCGAAGGTCAGAGTGGACGGGCTCATGAACAGCGGGTGGAACTTGCACGTCCCCAGGGCATCGGAGATAACGTACATCAGCTCATGCCACCAGATAAGCTTGCCTCCCCCTTCATAGGTGTCGATATTGGGGGTAGCGAAACCGAACAGCTTGTCCCTGACATCCGGAGGCAGCAGGTTGGCGTCCACGCCGGGCCGACTTCTGAGATGGTCAGCCCCCCTGGTGGATGTGGCTATGCCCAACGCCATGGGTGGTGTGGGTCTCTCATCAGTGTGCAGGCTGCTCATGCCCTTGACGTGTATATTGTAGTAACGCGACTCCTCACCCAACTTCTCGATGGCCCTCAACGGTCCCTCCGCCAGAATGTCTCCCAAGCCTTCCCTCTCGGCAATGCGCCGGATCATTTCATAGACCGCCGCCTCGCTGCCCCACTCCAGTTTCAAGCCGTCGGTGGTCTTATCGTCGATAATGCCCTTCTCATACAGCTCCATCGCCCAGGAGATCATGCTGCCAGCCTCCAGGGAGTCCAGCCCATACTTGTTGACCAGGTAGTTGCCCACCAGGGCAGCTTCCATCCTGCGGCAGTCAACCTCCGCAGCCAGCGCACCCAGGGTACTCCACTCCGGCCCCTCAACATAGGTGCCCCGGCCAGGCCCTTCGGGTACCACGTACCTGTGACGGCAGTGGATGGGACAGCCGAAGCAGGCCGCCATGCCCAGGGAGAAGCGCTCGGTATTCTCGGAATAGAGGCTCCGGCCATCCGGGACCTGATTGAACTGGAAGTTCCGGTTCCTCACCCTGCCGATCATGTCGGAGTCGTCCTGGAACATCAGGGTGCCCCGCTTTGAGAAGACCTTGAAGATGGGATGGTCCTGTATCATATCCGTGAAGCGCTTCAGGTAGTCAAACGCCTCCTGCGGCTTTGACACAGGGAGCGACTGCGTGCCCCTGACGGCTATCGCCTTGAGCTTCTTCGACCCCATGACACAGCCCATCCCCGTCCGGCCGGCGCTATTCTTCAGCCCGGTCAAAACGTTGGCAAACCTGACCAGCTTCTCTCCGGCCACCCCGATGCAGGCCACCTTGACGTCCTCGTCCCCTAGCTCCGTCCTGATAGCAGCAGGAGTCTCGCTGGTGTCCTTGCCCCACAGGTGGCTGGCGTCCAGGATGCGAATATCGCCATCGCGTATCCAGAGGTACACCGGCTTCTCCGCCGCCCCCGTGATCACCAGGTGGTCGAACCCGGCGAACCTCAGTTCGGGGGCGAAGAACCCTCCCATGTTGCTGCTTCCTATGAGGCCCGTCAGGGGTGACTTCGCTCCCAGATGGCACCGGCCGCTCGAAGGTGCGGGCGTTCCCCCGAGCAGACCCGCGCTGACTGTCAGCACATTCGCCTCACCCAGCGGGTCGCACCCGGGCGGAACGTGGTTGTAGAGCAGGTACACGTCGATGCCCCGGCCCCCGAGATACATCCGCCGCATCTTCTCGGGAATCAGACCTGTCCTGACCTCGCCGGTTGACAGGTCTATATAGGCGATCTTCTGGTCTCGCATCGCGCCCTCCCTTCTTGGCACAGCGGGCCCGTGGCCCAACTTGAACACGGGCTACCCGGTCCTACCATGGGCCGCTCGTCCTGTGCCATAAGCCTCCTGCAAAAGCAGCATGGGGTGCTCGGCATGTACCCCGGTGCCCGCTTCTATCTGAAGCCTGCACGCTGCGCAGCCTGTAACCACCCGGCTGCCCGGGGACAGCGATCCTATTTCGCCGAACAGCCTGGCGCCGATCTCCATCGAGAGAGCGGAGTGAGCCACGCGGTAGCCGTGATATCCACCCATGCCGCAGCAAGCCGTGTTGACCTTCTCGATCGACAGCCCCGGTATCAGGCGGAGCAGCTCAAGCGAGTCCGACACCATGTCCTGGACCTTCAGGTGACATGGTACGTGGTATAGAACGGCCGTCGATATCGGGCCGAAAGCAGTGTCCAGAGCGCCACTCCGGTAAAGGCCCATCAAATACTCGTCCACGTAGTACGTGTGTTCGGAGACCAGCCTTGCCGCGTCGCTGTCAAAGAGATTGGGGTACTCCCGCTTTATCATCAGGCTGCAACTGGGGCAGGCCGTTATGACATCGTACCCACCTGCGACCATTGAAGCCAGGCAAGCGATATTGTACTCTGCATTCTCACGAGCGCCCTCCACGTTCTTGCTGGCCATCATGGGCAAGCCACAGCACTTCTGGTCCGGAACGGCCACCTCAAACCCATTCCTCTCCATGACCCTGACCAGGGCCTGAGACACCTCCGGCTCGTAATAGTTGGCGAAGCACCCGGCGTAGTAAGCCACCCTCCCC
>QMOF01000094.1 GCA_003650185.1 Chloroflexota bacterium
ACCACATCCGCCCTCATCAAGCATTGCAATGGAGAACGCCTGCGGAGTATCTTAGAGACTGCCATCCGGAGATCGCCCCGGACCTCCAACTGTCTCATATGTAGTGGACGAGTACAAAGCCTTTCCTTTTGACTGGATTTTGATTATACTGTCACTACAGCTCTTGTACTGGCGAATCGCAATTGGCTTTGCCGTCTACGCCAGCAGCCCATTCGGAGTTGCCGTTGTGTCCACAGTTCAACACTAGCCAAGATTGCGCGATCGGCTGAAGGAGGGTGGTCTGATGCAGAAGTATAGCGCTGACCAGATACGGAATGTGGTGTTGCTCTCTCACTCTGGAGCGGGCAAGACCTCTCTTAGCGAGGCGATGCTCTTCATCGCCGGGGCTATTCCGCGGCTGGGCAGGGTTGACGATGGCAGCAGCACATCCGACTACGACCCCGACGAGATAAAGCGCCGGATCAGCATCAACCTCTCACTTCTTCACTGCGAATGGAACAGACACAAGGTCAACATCCTTGACGCACCCGGGTATACCGACTTCGTCGCTGGAGTCAAGGCGGGAATGAGGGTAGCGGAGGGAGCAGTGATTGTGGTCTGTGCTGCCTCCGGCGTGGAAGTCGGCACCGAACTCACCTGGCAGTACGCGGAAGAAAGCTCCCTGCCTCGCCTTATCTTCATCAACAAGATGGACAGAGAGAACGCCGACTTCCATAAGGTAGTCGACCAGATACGCAACCGGTTCGGCTCCAGGTGCGTGCCCATCTCGCTGCCCATAGGGGCGCACGGGGCGCACGAGGGGGTAGTTGATCTGGTCAACATGGAAGCCTACATAGGGGCCACGGGGCAGAAGGCGCAGATACCATCTTCGATGGAAGAAGAAGCCAATTCGTTCCGTGACAAGCTGGCAGAGGCTGTAGCTGAAACGGATGATGACCTCACTGTCAAGTACCTGGAAGGAGAAGAGATTACTTCGGAGGATATCGTGCGGGTGCTGAGAGAGGGGGTCAAGACCGGCAAGATAGTCCCCATCCTGACCGGTTCGGCCCTCCAGAGCGTGGGCATAGGTTATCTCCTGGACTCAATCTGCCAGTACCTGCCGTCGCCAAAAGAGGGGCCTGTGCCAGCCGAAGAGTCTGCTCCACTGAGCGCGCTGGTGTTCATGACCAGTGCCGATCCCTATGTCGGCAAACTGACCCACTTCCGGGTCTACTCGGGTGCCATGGAGAGTAACTCGCAAGTATGGAACGCCAACAAGGAGCAGGTGGAGAGGATCGGTCAGCTCTTCGTCTTTCAGGGAAAGACCCAGGAGGCCGTATCCACGGTAGGCGCGGGCGATATCGGTGCTGTGGCCAAGCTCGCAGTGACCGGCACCGGTGACACCCTGTGCACCAGGGAGAACCCGGTCCAACTCGAACCAATCAAATTCCCTGAGCCCCTTCTCAGTGTGTCTATCCACCCCAAGACCAAGGCGGACGTGGACAAGCTTGGCACCACCCTGCCCAGGCTGACTGAAGAGGACCCCACGCTCCGGGTGCGCAAGGACCCCGATACCGGGGAGACAATTCTCTCGGGCATGGGCGACTCGCACCTGGAGGTGGTCGTCGACCGAATGCAGCGCAAATTCGGCCTCGCAGTCACCGCAGAGACCCCCAGAATACCCTACAAGGAGACTGTCACCACCACCACCAACGCAGAGTACAAGCACAAGAAACAGACCGGTGGGCATGGCCAGTACGGGCACGTGCTACTGGAGCTTGAGCCCCTGCCTCGGGGCAGTGGTTTCGAGTTTGCCGAGAGAGTGGTCGGCGGCGCGGTGCCCAAGAACTACATCCCTGCGGTCGAGAAAGGTGTCCTTGAGGCCCGCCAGGAGGGTGTCCTGGCCGGTTACCCGGTAGTTGATGTCAAGGCAACTCTCTACGACGGCAGCGCTCACCCGGTGGACTCTTCGGAAATATCCTTCAAGATCGCCGCGTCGCAGGCCCTGAAGAAGGGGCTGGCCCAGGCACAGCCAGTCCTGCTGGAGCCCATCATGCACCTGGAGGTGGTCGTCCCGGAGGAGTTCATCGGCGATGTCATCGGTGACCTCAACACCAAGCGGGCCAGGGTGCTGGGGATGAATCCCCAGGACGGAAGCCAGGTCATCGAGGCCCAGGTACCTCAGGCCGAGGTGATGAGGTACGCCATTGACCTGAGGTCGCTAACCCAGGGGCGGGGTACCTACAAGCTCGAGTTCAGCCACTACGAGGAGGTCCCTCCCCACATCGCAGAGAAAATCATCAACGAGCGCGCCGCGCAGAAGAGCTAGCTGATCGGTCCTCTCCGACAAGGAAAGAAGAGGGGCCAGCCCGTAGGGCTGGCCCCTCTTGTCCCATCACTGTGCTACCGCCGCCTGCTTATCCGGCGAGTAGTTCCTTCACCTTCTCCTTGAATGCCGGAAGGGCCTGCTTCCAGTCGCCGACAATGCCGAACCCGGCTTCCCTGAAGATGTTGGCTTCAGGGTCCTTGTTGATAGCTACTATAGTCTTGGCGCCCGAGCAACCGGCCATGTGCTGGCTCGAGCCCGACAGGGCCACAGCAATGTAGAGATCGGGCGTGACGATCTTGCCAGTGAGCCCCACCTGTGTGGTAGAGGGGACCCAGCCGTTGTCCACAGCGGGCCTGGTGCTCCCCACCGCTCCTTTGAAGAGCCTGGCCAACTCCTCCAACTGCTGGAAGCCTTCGGGGCCACCCATGCCCCTTCCCCCAGATACCACGACGGGGGCATCTTCCAGCTTGACACCGGCCACCTCTTCCTTGACCTTCTCTACGAACCTGACCCTTACCACTGACTCGTCTATCTCGGCGGGGACCTCGATTACCTCGCCCTGCCTCGAGGCGTCAGGCTCCAGTGCCGACATGGCCTTGGAGCGCACGGTCGCCATTTGCGGCATACGGTCTGTGGTGAAGATGGCCCTGGCATTACCTCCATACACCGGGCGCGTCTGAAGGAGGAGCTTGCTGTCGGGATCAATGTCCAGGTCAACACAGTCCATGGACAGGACTGTATCCAGCCTGAAGGCGAGCCTCGGCGCCAGGTCACGTCCGACAGAGGTCTGCCCCATGAGCAAGATCTTGGGCATCACCTGCTTCACCGCTTTCTCCACCGCCGCCACGTACACGTCAGGCTGGTAGTTCTGGAGCAACGGGTCGTCCACCACGTAGACCTTGTCCGCCCCCTGGGCAATGGCCTCTTGAGCCAGGCCCTTCACTCCGCTGCCTACCAGGACCGCCGACAGCTCCTCGCCCAGGGTGTCGGCCAGCTTCCGGCCGCAACCCAACAACTCGCCAGTAATGGCCGCCAGCTTCCCTTCAACTACATCGCCACAGATCAGTACGCCTTTGTAGTCTGCCATCTACTCCTCCTTAGGTAACTTGCTGTCCTGCGCGACAGCCGCTCTTCGCTCCCGGCTGGGTTGTTCTCTTGTCTCTTCGTGCTGCCCTGAGGCCCGTCCGGACTGGCCATCTTCGGTGGAGAGGAAACACTCGAGTAAGTCCCTCGCCACCTCGGATCCCTCCGCCTCAGCCGCCACCAGCCTCTCGTACAGGAACTGGATGGTAAGCCCGCAGCACGGCATGTTTTTGGCACTCTCCAGTAGACTTCTAGATTACCTTGGCCTCTCTAAGCCGCTTGGCCAGGTTCACCGCCGCATCCGCCACGTTCTCGCCCTCGATGATCTCGCACTTCCCTTCCTTGACCGGCTGGAAGAGCTTGACCAGCTTGGCCCGTCTCCCGGCAGCGCCGACCTGGGCGGTGTCCACCCCGATATCTCCCGGCTTCCAGATGGTGGGTTGAATCTTGGCCGCCTTCATAATGCCCTTGAGCGGTGCGTAGCGAGGCTCACCCAGCTCATTGGTCACCGTGATCAGGCAAGGGGTAGGGATCTCCACCACCTCATAACCATCGGCTACCACGCGCTCCACGCGCACTTTGCCATCGCTTGTCTCTACCTTCTTGGCCAGCGTCACGGTGGGTATGCCCAGCAACTCGGCAATACCAACGCCCACCTGACCGGCGTCCCAGTCGGCCGCCTGCCTACCACAGAAGATGATGTCATAGGCGCCTATCTTCTTTATAGCCATAGACAGCGCGTAGGCTGTCGACCAGCTATCGCCATCCTCGTATGCAGGATCCTCCAGCAGGACCAGCTCGTCGGCTCCCATCGCCAGGGGCTTCTTCACTACGTCTCTGACCAGGTTGTTGCCTAAACTGAGCACCGTTATCTTCCCCCCGTGGGCGTCCTTCAGCCGTAGGGCTGCTTCAACTGCTATCTCGTCGAAGGTGCTGATCACAGGGGGAACACCTGGTGGGGGAACAACCTTGTTAGCCGCTGGGTCTACTTTGAAACTTGCGGGGGGTGCCTCCGGGTCGGGCACTTGCTTAACACAGACGATGAAGTCCATAAATGCTCTCCTCCTCTAGGTCGCCGACAGCTCGGGGCCCGGCGGATAACTGACCAAACCTAAATTTATCATAGCTAGCTGTGGAGTGTCAATTTGAATGCGTCGGCCCAGCCACCGCGGCCGCCAGGCCACCCTGCCCCGGCAAGCGATTGATACACCCCGGCCTGAGTGCTAGCATGTGGACCAGACGACCCGGCGGTCCAAACAGGGGGCGTGATGCACAAGGCATCAGGTGCGGTGACCATCGGAGTGCTCTCGGACACACACGCGAGCTCCATCGCCGAAATCTCGCCGAGAATACTGGAAGCCCTGGCCTCGGTCGACCTGATAGTCCACGCCGGTGATTTTGTCACCAGGGACGTACTCGAGGGACTGAAGAAGCTCAAGCCGGTGACCGCCGTTCGGGGCAACATGGACTCCCAAGAGGTGACGGCGCTACTTCCGGACAAGGAGGTGTTCTCCGTCGGCGGCAGGAAAATCGGCGTGACCCACGGCTCCGGGGGTCCCTCGGGGATAGCCCGGCGGGTGAGGGCCCTTTTTGACGAGGTGGACGTTGTCATCTACGGCCACTCGCACGTGGCCCAAAACGAAGTCATTGACGGGGTCCTGTTCTTCAATCCGGGGAGGGCGCGGGAGTCCTTCGGCATCCTCACCATCGGGGAAGAGGTCAGGGGCGAAACAATCCCGGTCTAGCCTGAAAAGGCAAGCCCCTCCTCCAAGCCGTCTCAAACTGAAGACACTTCAGTTCTTCCAGTGATGTGACGTCCGTCCGAAGGGCGAGCCCGGCTACGGAGCCCAGGGGTCGGTGGCAATCCCCTGCCCTCAGCCCCGGCCGAGTTTGGAAAGGCTCGCCTACAAGCTGGTGGGGTCGGGCTAAGCGACCAGCCTGCCTACAAGGCCAGGCCACCTGGCCCCTGGAAACGGCGACGTCTCACCCACCGTAGAGCAGGGGCTGCTGGCCGGACGGCAGGGGGTACCCGGTCGGGTAGGGCACCCGACACTCACCAGGACGAGCGCCCCAACCCCTACTCTGGCCCCGTTCGAGCCCGGAAAGGCTCTCCTGCAGGGTGGCCGGGCACCCTCGCCCGGCGTGCTATAATTGACTCCAGGGCCGGAGATCGGCCTGATTCTGTTTTTGAGCGGCGCAGCCATGGCCTTACACCACGCAGCCCAAGAGACCACTAGCCGCGCGTTCGTTTCCCAGAACCGCCTGGTACTGGCCATTGCTCTCAGCGCCACCATCCTGGTGGCGGAGCTGGTGGGTGGCCTGGTGGCCAACAGCCTGGCGCTGCTCAGCGACGCAGGACACGTCTTCACCGACCTGGTGGCCTTGTCGCTCAGCCTCTTCAGCGTGAGACAGGCCACCCGCCCGGCCAACGCCAGGATGACCTTCGGCTACCACCGCGTAGGGATTCTGGTAGCCCTGGTCAACGCGGTGCTCATCGCCGTGCTCGCCGTGGTGATTCTGTGGGAGGCATACCAGCGGCTGCGCGAGCCACAGGAGGTGCAGAGCCTCCTGATGCTGAGCGTAGCCGCCGTGGGCCTCGCGGCTAACCTGGTGGTGGTCTTCTGGCTGCGCGTCCAGGCGCGGCACAACCTCAACGTCCGCAGCGCCTTCCTGCACGCAGGCGGCGACGCACTGGCGTCCGTCGGAGTGATCACGGGTGGCCTCATCATCTACTTCACCGACTGGTTCTGGCTCGACCCCGTGGTGAGCATTGCCATAGCCTTCATTATCCTGGCGGCGGCCTGGGGGGTGGCCCGGGAGGCGGCTGCCATAGTGCTGGAAGCCTCACCGAGACACCTGGATGTGGACGAGTTGGTCAATACCATAAGAGAGCAGCCCGGCGTCCATGATGTCCACGACCTCCACGTGTGGAGCCTGAGCTCACAGCTCCACGCGCTTAGCTGCCACGTGCAGGTGGACGACTCCCTGCTCAGCCAGCGCGGCACCCTTCTGGGCAGGTTGCGCCATCTGCTCCAGGAACGCTACAACATATGCCACACCACCATCCAGTTGGAGTGCCCTGGATGCGAGAACCATTCGCTCTACTGCGAGATCGGCTCCCGGCCCGCCGACGGTGACCAGCAGCGGGGCAGGTGACCGGACACCGGCAGCCTCAGGCTCCACCAGGGACGCCCGCCGTTCCGGCACTGGTCAACGAGATCCCAAGAAAAAAGCGACTGGCTCTGGGGAAGGCATATTCTAGGGTGTCATTGCTACGTAAATACGCATCGGGCTCGCGGCACCAATAACGAGCGAACTCTGTTACTGCCGGCGCGAACCCTATTCTCATCCTTTGTGGTGCTGGTTGACCAGCATGATGGATTGTGAGCGTAGCGAATCAATCTGGTGGTGGAGCCACCTACGAACGTCCGTGTCCCCCTCACCTCACCCCACCCCCGAGATTGACTTGGCCGCCTGCGGCGGCCTCACAATGACATAGAAATGGGGAAAACAGCGTCGTGCTGCCAATTGCCTGTCCGAGAACGAGGCAAATCGCCTGCTTGCCTGCCTGTCTCTGTTTCGGGTATCATCGATAGGAATGGGCCCCTGTGTTGAGGTCTGCCTGTCCGGCAGTTTTGCCGCATGAGCACCCGGCTTCCACAGCCAAGAAGCGCTTTCCCGCTGAACCTCATCGTCACCTTTCTCGGCTTTCTCGATACCCACATGCTCATCCCGGTGGTCTCCCTGTACGCCACCGAGCTGGGGGCCGGGGTCGGGGTGGCGGGCCTGATCGTGGGGCTCTACTCCCTGGCCAACACCCCGGCAAACGTATTCTTCGGCCGGGTAGTGGACCGGGTGGGCTACAAGAGGCCCCTGGTGATCGGCCTGCTGGGTGACGCCGTCGGCATGCTCAGCTATGCCTTCTGCCGTGTGCCCTTTCACCTGGCCCTGGTGCGTCTCTTCCACGGCACCACCGGCGGACTGGTAGGCCCGGCCACCATGTCGGTCACCGCCGGTGAGGCCGGGCGGACGCGGGGAGGCAGGGCTATGGGCCTGTACGGGCTGGCGCTGGGATTGGCCACGCTGGTGGGCTACGGCATGAGCGGCATGATGGCCGACCGGTTTGGCTACAACTGCATCTTCTATGTCGGATCGGCGGCCTTGCTGGTGGGTGTTCTGCTGGCAATGGCCATGCCGGGGCGAAGGGGTGCGGGTGGGGATGAGCTGGGGTCGCGCGATGCCGTGGGCCAGGACTGGAGGGAGATGCTGGCCCTGCTCCGACGGCGCGGCCTGACGACCTCGTACTGCTGCGTATTCGCCCAATACTTCGCCTTCGGCGGGGTGGTGACGCTGCTGCCGCTGTACATTGAAGACCTGGGAATGGAAGCCTTCCACGTGGGCATGCTGCTGGCCACTTTCGCTGCGGTATATGCGGTGCTCCAGTTTCCCAGCGGGGCGCTCTCCGACAGGGCGAGTCGGGCCCTGCCCATAGGTGTCGGGCTCTGCCTGAGTATGGCATCGCTGACTGTCATACCCGGCCTGGAGACCTTCGGCCTGCTGGCGCTGGCCATGGCCGCCTATGGCGCAGCCTACGCCCTGCTGTTCCCCTCCATAGCCGCCCTGATCGCCGACCAGGTGATACCCGCCGAGCTGGGCAGGGCCACCGGGGTGTTTCACGCGCTGCTGACCGCCGGCGTGGCCCTGCCCAGCTCGGCGGGTATCACCTGGTC
>QMOF01000095.1 GCA_003650185.1 Chloroflexota bacterium
ATCAAAATCTTTCTGGTTGACAGATTCCCAGCCTAACTTCGCCTTTGCTGAGTCCGTATCAATCCGAAAAGGAGTCCTTGTGGAGAGCGCTTGAGTCGGGGTTGGGTATTTGTGAGGAGGGGGTGAGGGTTTTGGATCGGTTGATGCGTTCTCCTTGTATGATGTGGTGGAAGGGATCGGGGAAAAGGGTTGACAAGTATACCCCAGCGTACGCACTGTACCGCCACACAAAGCGCCGCTGGCCTGGAGAATGAGATGGACAGGATCACGGTCAGTGCCTTTCTGGACACCCTTGCCGAGGTGGCGCTGGCAGTGGCCTCGCGTATGTACAGACATGGAGAAGTAGAGAAGTGACAAGAGCGGTTGCCTATCTGCAGGTCCCTAGTTCATCTCAGGTGGAAGGGTATTCTCTCGATGACCAGGAGCGCCTGTTCAAGGAACTGTGCAAGAACCGCGAGTGGGAGCCGGTGGAGGTCTACCGTGAGGAAGGGTGCTCCGCCCACAATGAGTCGATGAAGAAGCGCCCGGTCTTCCGGCAGCTCCTGGAGGACGCCGCAAACAAGAGGTTTGATCTGGTGGTCGTCCACACCCTGGACCGGTGGTCAAGAAACCTGAGAGTCACCCTGGAATCGCTGGTAGTCCCTGAAGTCAACGCTGCTGAAGAGGCCGGCAAGCTGCTGATACAGTTGCCCAGTCTGTGGGAGGCTGCCAACCTCGAGGAGCGCCGGAAGCTGTTGCTCACCATGCTGGACGCCGTCTATGTGGACGCAAAGGAAAGCCGGTCGATCGTAGCGGTGCAACCCAAGCCGCCGTTCCGGCCGGTGTTCCAGGTGGCCACCACCCGCGAGGGCTCCGGCATCCGACTGATAAACGAGCCCCTGGAGGACTCCCCAGAGGCCCGGTCGTGTTCATGGTGGAGACGGGGGAGAGTCGAACTCCCCGTCCAGAGGAGCTTGCCCAAGATCTACTACAGGCTTAGTTGACTTTTTGATCTCACCCGGCCGTCCTCTGTCAACCGAGTCCAGTCGGGCCAGTCGATTGTGCTTAGGCTACCCCTATCGACGTCAGGGCAACCGCACCTCGACTTTACGGCGCCCATCCCCTGCCCATCGAGGAGAGGCAAAGGCGGACGGTGCAGTCCTATGTGTTAGGCTGCGACGAGTACCGGCTCTTCTTCGCCAGTTATTTTGTGCCACTTGTTTTATGAGGTGAGTGGCACCTCAGCCTGCAATCTTGTAGCGCCCTCCTCTGTCGAACCCACTCGTCCCCCTGTCACTTGAGGCGGCGCGTTTTTAAGGTGCGTTCTATGTCCCGCTTCACCTCGCGCTCGGCAATAGAGCGGCGCTTGTCATGAATCTTCTTGCCCCGGGCCAGCCCCATTTCTACCTTGGCCAGACCATCCTTAAGGTACAGCCTCAGCGGCACCAGGGTGAACCCCTTCTGGGTCACCAACCCGGTCAGCCTGTTGATCTGGCCCCGGTGCAGCAGCAGCTTGCGTGGCCGGTCCGGTTGGTGGTTGTAGCGATTGCCGCTATCGTACGGCGCAATGGTGGCGTTCAACAGCCACAATTCCCCGTGGTCAGGCCGGCCGAATGCCCCGGCCAGACTAGCCTTCCCTGCCCGGATTGACTTGATCTCGGTGCCGGTCAGAGCAAGACCCGCTTCGATTGTCTCGTCGATCTCGTACTGGTAATACGCCTTTCGGTTTGTGCTTACCGTCTTCTCAACTGTCATGCCACCAGTGATTATACCATACCAAAAAGGGGCGGTGGCTTGGACGCAGAAGAAGAACATCGACTGGGACGGCTGTATGGTGCGAATACCTCCCACGGCGCGCTCGCGCTCGCTGTCGCGTCACGGTGCTACTGCCCTGGCACCCATCTACTGTGCAGCCAGGGCGACTCAGAAACAAGGATAGGCACGCGCGACTTCGGCGTCGACGTGTTTGTGGCACTGGCTGTCGTGGTCTATACTATAGTTGCTGGATGGCAGGTTTATGTAGTCGTCGATCCACCAGGCGCCCACCATGCTGAAGTACCTTCGTATCCTCTTCCTTGTCGCGCTGTTCCTGGTGTCAGCCAGCGCTGTGACGAGCAGTGCTAGTGCCGACGGGGCACAGGTGTATGTACTGAGGCTCGACGGCACGGTGACGCCGCCACTTGCCGACTATCTCGACCGCGGCATCACCAAGGCGGAAGACGACGGAGCGAAGGCCTGCGTCATCATCATGGACACGCCCGGTGGTCTGCTTTCTTCCACGGAAGAAATAGTGAACCGGATCACGAATGCCAGAGTGCCGGTCATAGTGTATGTTGACCCCTGGGCCGGGTCAGCGGGTACCTTCATCACCATCGCTGCCCACGTTGCTGCAATGGCCCCGGGGAGCAACATCGGGGCGGCCAGCCCGGTAAGCGGTGGCGGCGAAGAGATATCGGAAACCATGCAGAAGAAGGTGAGTCAGCACACCGAAGCTTGGGTGGAGAGCATTGCCGAGAAACGCGGACGGAACAAGACCGCAGCTATAGCCACAGTACGAGAAGCTGCGTCTTTCACTGATCAGGAGGCATTGGGGCTCGACGAAGTCGAGTACTGGGAGGAGCTCGGGCTGGACGGTCCCATACTTGACCCGCCGTTGGTTGACATTGGTGCCAGTAGCCTGGAGGAACTTTTGGAGAAGGTGGATGGGTGGGAAGTTACCCTCCAAAGCGGTGCGGCGGTCACACTGGAGACGGCAGACGCGGCTCTGACGTATGTCGAGATGACCACCATCGAGCGCTTCCTCCTCGCCATCAGCGACCCGGACATTGCTTACATCCTCCTTAGCATCGCCACCCTAGGCATAATGATCGAGTTGTTTCATCCAGGGCTCATCCTGCCCGGCGTGACCGGTGGCGTGTGCCTCTTCCTGTCGATCTACTCCTTGGGCATGCTGGAAGCCAACTATGCCGGGATATTGCTTATGGTGCTTGCCTTCGGCCTGTTCGTGGCCGAGGTCTTCACACCCACATTCGGACTGCTCACCGCTGGAGGGGTGGTGGCGTTGCTATTGGGCTCGTTCATACTGTTCAGTGGGACACCGTTCTCCGTGGACCCAAGGGTGACGGCTGGCGTGGTAAGCCTCTTCACAGCCATCTTCCTGTTCGTGGCCGGCGCCATTGTCAGAGCGCATCGGCGCCGGATCACAACTGGCAAGGAAGGGCTGGTGGGTATGAAGGCAGTGGCCAAGACTGCGCTTGATCCCAAGGGGACGGTTCTTCTCCGGGGAGAGCGATGGAACGCCTGTGCTGAAGATGGTACAATTGAGCCCGGCGAGGAGGTGGTGGTGACGAGGGTCGAAGGCCTGAGATTATGGGTGACCAGGGAATCTAAGAGGAGGTGACAAATGGAGGCCTTATGGGCTGTAGCTATTGTGGCGGTGCTGGCGATCTTTATCCTGCCATCGGCAATCAAGGTTGTCACTCAGTACGAGCGCGGAGTGGTCCTGCGCCTGGGACGGTTTATCGGGATAAAGGAGCCGGGGCTTCGCCTCATAATCCCCTTCATTGACCGGATGTACAAGGTGGACACTCGTGTGGTGACAATGGATGTGCCGGAGCAGGAGATCATCACCCGGGACAACGTCACCGTAACGGTAAATGCCGTGGTGTACATGAGGGTGATAAACCCGGAAGATGCTGTTCTCGAGGTTGCTGACTACCTTAGAGCCACCTCGCTTATTGCTCAGACCACGCTTCGCAGTGTGCTGGGGCAGTCCGAGCTGGATGAACTGCTATCTGAGCGGGACAAGATCAATTCCATACTGCAGCAGATAGTGGACGAGCAGACTGACCCCTGGGGCGTGAAAGTGAGCGCGGTGGAGATCAAGGATGTGACGTTGCCGGACACCATGCAGCGGGCCATGGCTGCTCAGGCTGAGGCAGAACGCGAGAAGAGGGCCAAGATAGTGCATGCTGAGGGAGAACTGCAGGCTTCAGAGAAGCTGGCCCAGGCTGCTGCTGTGATCTCCACGCAGCCCGCTGCTCTCCAGTTACGGTATCTGGGAACGCTTACTGACATAGCCACAGAGAGGACCAGCATGGTGATCTTTCCCCTGCCCATGGACATGATCAGTGCCTTCACGAAGAGGGCACTCGGCGAGGGTGGGCAGGTATCAGGCGGCACTAGCACCTAGAGTCTTTGGCATCAGCGTGGCGCTGCCACAAGTAGAAATAGCGAGGCGGGCCTGGCCTGGGCCAGGCCCGCCTCGGATTCGTCACTGCTGACGTCCGGGCCCAGAGCATTGTCCGCCGATTGCAGCCTTCTCGACCAGTGCCACACCCTCGGCCAGCAGGAGGCAGTGCTTCGTGGCTGCTATTGAGCGTTGGTTGGCAGTCACGTAAGCAAGGCGTCTGCTCCCATCGCCAGGAACAGCACGCCCAGATAAGGGAAGGCAGACAGCTTGTACAATCTCCAGGCCTCATACGAGGCACGGGTGATCATCAGCCGGAAGTTGGCATACAGCATCAACACGCCGAGAAGGCCAGCCACTGCGAGATAAAGCCAGCCCAGGTGGTTGCTGTAGAACACTGCTATGGAAGTAGCGACCAGAGGCAAGGAGAGCAGGACCAATATCTTTACCGCCTCCTTGTTGTCCTTGCTGAGAGGGAAGTAGCGCACGCCTCCGCCAACGTAGTCGTCGCGGTGCGCCAGCATCACGCTCCATACATGGATGGGGACCCAAACGCAGATGAGAAGGCACAAAAAAAGCAAGGGGAGGCTAAATTCGGGCCTGAACGCAAACCAGCTAACAGCGACTGGCGAGCAACTGGCCACTGCTCCGAAGAACGGGCAGACTACCGTCTTGCGCCGAGTAGAGGCGGCGATAGTGCCCAACATGCCAGCGGCAAAACAGAGCGGGTGCAGTACCCACGCCAGTCCAAGGGAGACTGCCGTGAGGGCCAGCGTCAAGAGCAAGGCTTTCTCGGGAGGGTCAATCTGCTTTGAAGGCAGCGACCGGTTCCTTGTCCTGAACATGCGGGCGTCGATGTCGCGGTCGAGGTAGTTGGTCAACCCGTTGACGCCGGCTGAACCCAAGGCCACGGTTGCCATAGCAAGAGCAAGACGGCCCGGCGAAAAGCTGCCACCAGTGGCCACGACGGCGGCGCAGAGACTGATGAAGATGAGCAGGCTGGTCTCTCGGGGCTTGAGCACATCGATATAGGCCCTGATGCTGCCAACCGTATCAAGAATCAACTTGCTGTGCTGCATACTCTTACCTCACAGGACTATCGATTGCGCACTGGCCAAACCGCGCCAGCGACGCTTCCATGACTTCAGCCCGCCGGACTGGGCCAGAGAAGCTCCGCCTGACTGTCTTTTCCTACAGACTCTGCCCGTACTTCTCCCGCAGCACTCTCTTGAGTACCTTGCCCATCGGGTTGCGAGGAAGCTCGTCCACAAACACCACAGCCCGCGGCCTCTTGAAGCTCGACAGCTTCTGGCGGCAGTATTCCATTATCTCTTCCGGCGTAGCCGTTTCTCCTTTCTTGAGCACGACCACTGCTTTGGGCTCCTGACCCCATTCCGGGTCGGGCACACCAATCACAGCGGCTTCCTCCACCTTGGGATGAGAGTACAGCACATTCTCTACTTCCTCTGGGGAGATGTTCTCTCCTCCACGGATTATCAGGTCATCGCCTCGACCTGCCAGATAGAAGTAGCCGTCCTCATCTCTGTAACCCGTGTCGCCGGTGCGGAGCCACCCGTCGCTGGTGAAGGCCTTGGCCGTTTTCTCGTCATCCTTGAAGTAGCCCTTCATAACCCGAGGCCCTCTGGCCACAAACTCGCCAATCTCGTAGGGAGGCAGCTCATTCCCTTGCTCGTCGATGACCTTCATCTCTACGTCTGCCATCGGTCTGCCGATAGACGAAGCCAGCCTTTTTAGCTTCTTCTCTTTCTCCTCCGGCGTGCCGGTGATGATGTGATCCTCCGGCCCTAGCGTGGTGATGGTAGAGGCGGTCTCCGTCTGTCCAAAGGCATTGATGAAGCGCACGTGCGGCAACATTTCAATAGCCTTCTTGATCACTTCGAAAGGCATGGGCGCTGCTCCATAGGTGATCACTCTTAGCGATGACAGGTCGTACTTGGAAAAGTCAGGGCTGTCTATGACGCGCTTCAACATGGTCGGAACCAGCATGGCACGGTTGGCTTTTTCCCTCTGCACTGTCTCCATCCACTCATTGACCTCAAACTGCCTCATCATCACCAGGGTGCGTCCGCCGTAGACAGCGGCTAGCATTGCCTGAAAGCCAGCCACGTGATACAGCGGCACGGTGAGCAGGTTTCTTTCCTCGAGGTCAGGACTCGCCGGGTCCACATTCTCCAACACGTAGATGCTGAAGCTGTTGTGCGTCATGGGAACACCCTTTGGACGCCCGGTGGTTCCTGCGGTATACATCAGGATAGTCATGTCATCCTCGCTGATCTCTGTTAGCACATCATCCGGCGAGCCTGAGGCTACCAGGTCTTCGTAATAGTGCATCCCGTCCCGCTTGCCATCGATGGAGACAAAGTGCTTCACAGAGGCGAGGTCTGGGCGCATGGTGTCGACCATCTCGCTATAGCGATCGCCCACCAGCAGAGCCACGGCTCCGCAGTTGTTCAGCATGTAAGTGAGCTCGTCGCTCTTGGCCCTGAAGTTGAGGGGCACCAGAGCAGCGCCCAGTTTTGTAGCGGCATAGTAGGCTTCGAGGTACTGGTTGCAGTTGACCTGCAATATGGCAACCATATCGCCTTTCTTGATGCCCAGATTGGCCAGAGCATTGGCTAACCTGTTTGACCTGTCCTGTACCTGACTGAAGGTGTACCTGTGACCCTCGAAGACCACGCAATCACGGTCAGGGCATATGGCATTTGATATGCTCAGAAAATCCAGGGTATTCATTCCGTGTTTCCCCCTTGTCTATTATAGTTTACTCGCCGTACAGGCGCTTCCTGGCTCTTTGGACCACCTTGGTCATCGCCTCACCCGCCTTCGCCCTAATGAGTACACTGGCTTGGTGGTCAAGCGGTGTAGGGCTAAGATTGATTATCGCCAGCTTCGCCCCCCTCTTAAGGGCGTAGCTCGGCATATAGGCTGCGGGTGTAACCACGAGCGTTGAACCGATCACGATGAAGAGATCGCAGTTGGTGGAATGATAAGTCGCTCGTCTGAGGGCCTCTTCCGGAAGAGGCTCTCCAAAGAAGACTGCCTCCGGCTTCAGGATGCCCGCACACTTGTCGCAACGGGGTTCGTCAGCGCCCTCCCGGTCTACTCTCTTGACGACTTCGTCCATCGAGGTGCGCTGACCACAGTCAAGGCACTTGACCCACTTCATGTTGCCATGCAACTCGATCACCTTCTCCGGGGGAACCCCTGCCTTCTGATGCAGGTTGTCTACATTCTGCGTGATGACACAGTCGAGCTTTCCCATCGTGTCGAGCTCAGCAATTGCATAGTGCGCAGCGTTCGGTTTTGCCTCCTCACCGCCCAGAATTCCGCTGCGGTAGAATTCCCAGTGCTTCCTCCTTGTCTCCGCGCTACCCAGGAACCTCTGGTAGGTAAACTCCGACGGATCATACTGTTCCCATATACCACCGGGGCTGCGGAAATCAGGAATGCCCGATTCGGTACTCACCCCTGCGCCGGTGAACACAACCACCCGCCTGGCGCTCACAATCATCGCGGCCAGCCGCTCTACCTGCTCTTCCAGTGCCTCGCCTTGCATTATTCGGCCGTTCACCTGCTGGCGCACGCCTTCACTGCCTCAACAGTAGCTGGATCGGAGAGAAGCGAACTGACCAGGCGTCCTTCCATGTCTAGGCCTTCCTCGAGCCCGAGGTCGCCCCCGCGCAGGATAGCTTCCTTGGCGCATCTCACTGCACTTGGCGATAGGGCCGCTATCTCAAGGGCTGCATTCATGACCACGTCCAGAAGGTCCTTTCGGGGCACCACGCGGTTGACCAGGCCCGCCGCCAGGGCCTCTTCCGCGTTCAGCCAGTGTCCGGTGAGCAACATGTCCAGTGCCCTGGCCCGGCCGATCGTGCGGGGCAGCGTCTGTGTACCGCCCGCGGCTGGGATGATCCCCAGAGAGGCCTCAGGA
>QMOF01000096.1 GCA_003650185.1 Chloroflexota bacterium
GCCCTATTACACCGGGCAGACCGAATACCCGCATATGGAGCCACCTCCATTGATCTTTCTCATCCGGAGAATGGCCCCTATTCTACCTGTCTACTGTCTCACATGTATCTGAACGAGCTCAGAATTGAACTCGGCGACCTTTCGGGGATATACTAGTGATCGAGGGGGTACATGCGGATTGCTCTAGGCTGTGACCACAGGGGCCTGCAACTGAAGCAGATGATCATTAATCTCCTCACCGACCTCGGCCATACGCACAGGGACTTCGGTTGCTACTATGATACGACTCGCGTTGACTATCCTGACTTTGCTCAGAAGGTAGCGGAGGCCGTTGCCTCCGGCGAGTTCGACTGCGGTATACTGGTGTGTGGCACTGGGATCGGCATGAGCATGGCGGCGAACAAGATCAAAGGGGTAAGGGCAGCCGCATGCTATGACTCCTTCTCGGCACGGCGGTCCCGGCAGCATACGGATGCCAACATACTGTGTCTAGGTCAGGACATCGTGGGCAAGGACCTGGCCAGGGATATCGTGCAGGCGTTTCTCAGCGCCGAGTTCGAAGGCGGCAGGCACGCCGAGCGCATCAAGAAGATAAAGGCTCTGGAGAGCAGGTGAGGGCATGAGTGAAAGGGGCAGGATTCTGGACGAGGTCAGCGGGCCAGCCGATCTGAAGCGCCTGTCTCGCCGTCAGCTAAAGAGGCTTGCTGCCGACATAAGGGATGAGCTGATAGCGCGGGTGGAGGAGACAGGTGGGCACCTGGCCTCCAATCTGGGCGTGGTTGAGCTGAGCATCGCTTTGCACCGCGTTTTCGATACTCCGGAGGACAAGATTGTCTGGGACGTGGGGCACCAGTGCTACGTCCACAAAATGCTTACCGGGCGCAGGCAGAGCCTGCGTACGCTGCGTCAGTATGGTGGCATTTCCGGGTTTCCTACACCCGACGAAAGCCCTCATGATCCATTTGGCACCGGACATGCCAGCACCTCGATCTCGGCTGCCCTGGGACTGGCCAAGGCCCGTGACCTGGCCGGGGAGAAATACCATGTGATAGCCGTGATTGGTGATGGTGCGCTGACCGGCGGAATGGCCTTTGAAGGGCTGAATCACGCGGGCCAGTTGGCCACCAGGCTAATTGTGGTGCTGAACGACAACGGTATGGCCATCTCCCCTAGCGTCGGCGCTCTGGCCAGGGTACTGAACAGGCTGCGCCTCGACGCCCGCTTGCGCTGGCCGGAGAAGGGGATGGAGGAGGTCATCACCAGGCTGCCACTGGGCAGGCAGGTGGGCAAGCGGGTAAAGATGGGAGTCAAAGGTGTTCTCATGCCCAGGGTGACCTGGGAGGAATTGGGCTTTGCCTATCTCGGGCCAATAGACGGTCACAACATGGCCGCCCTGGAAGCGGCGCTCAGACAGGCGCGCAACTACAAGAAGGGCCCCGTCTTTCTGCATGTCATAACTACGAAAGGCAAGGGGTACGACCCGGCAGAGAAGGATGCCATCACTTTCCATGGCCTGGCAGGAAACGGTAGCACGGACAATCGGCCTTCCTATAGTAGCATCCTGGGCCAGACCGTCCTGCGCATCGCCCGCGAAGACCCCAGGGTCGTGGTTATCACTGCAGCCATGCTGGAGGGCACCGGGCTGGCCCCGGTGGCCAGGGAGCTGCCGAAGCGTGTCTTCGACGTGGGCATCTGCGAGCAGCACGCGGTGACCTTCGCTGCCGGGCTGGCGGTGCAGGGCTTTGTGCCTATAGTGGCCATCTATTCGACCTTTCTGCAACGTGCTTTCGATCAGTTGGTGCACGACGTGTGTATTCAGCGGTTGCCCGTTGCCTTCGTCATAGACCGTGGCGGAATCGTGCCCGATGACGGAAAGACCCACCAGGGTACGTTTGATATCTCCTATCTTGGCTGTATCCCGAATCTGATTGTGTCTGCCCCCAAGGACGAAAACGAGCTACAGCATCTGGTCTACACTGCGGTGCGGGCCAATGCTCCCATGGCCGTGCGCTACCCGAAGGGCCCGGGGCCGGGAGCGGCGCTTGACGAAGAGTTGCGGGAGATACCGATCGGCCAAGGGGAGGTGCTGAGTGAGGGGAAGGATGTGGCCCTGGTAGCCCTCGGTGCCATGGTGAGTCCGGCACTGGAGGCAGCGGAGGAACTGGAGAAAGCGGGGGTAAAGTGCACTGTGATCAATGCCCGCTTCGCCAAGCCGCTGGATTCGAATCTCATCCTGGATGCGGCGGAGAAGACCGGGAGGCTGGTGACACTCGAAGAGAACACGCTTGTGGGCGGATTCGGCAGCGCAGTGTTGCAGCTATTGCAGAGGTACAGGACTCGGGATGTCCAGGTCAGGTGCGTCGGGCTCCCGGACATCTTCATCGAGCACGGAAGTCAGGCGGTCTTGCGCTCCATCTACGGGCTTGATGCTCAGGGAATAGTCCGTCGAGTTTTGGGTGGCTTCCCCGAGTTTTCCAGGGCTGCCAAGCGCAGAGACCCGGTCGGCCCCTCAGCCTCATAGTGCAGGCCCTCTGGACTCTTGTCTCCTGTCCGTGATAAAGCTAGATGCTGTCAAGTTGTTTTTCCCGTTACCAGGAAGAGTTGCAGGCGGAGCTCAGGGCAGCCGTGGGACTGGGATCGTCGCCTTTGCACGGCATGATGCGTTACCACCTTGGCTGGGAGGGGGGCGAAAGCGAGCCGAACTCGGGAAAGATGTCACGACCCACCCTGTGCCTCTTGGCCTGTGAAGCTGTCGGGGGTGATTGGCGTAGGGCACTGCCGGCAGCGGCAGCAATTGAGCTGGTGCACAATTTCTCCCTCATCCACGACGACATTCAGGATGGGAGCTGGGAGCGGCGCGATCGTCCCACGGTGTGGAAGCTGTGGGGAGTGGCGCAGGGGATAAATGCTGGGGATGCCATGTATGCCGTGGCGCAGCTTGCCCTGCTCCGGCTCGGGGAGAGGGGGGTGCCCTATGAGAAGGCCGTCCTTCTGTCCAGGCGGCTGAACCAGGCCTGCATCCAGCTCTGCGAGGGGCAGTTCCTGGACATTGAGTACGAAGACCGCCTGGACGTCGATATCGACCAGTACCTGGAGATGATTGGGCACAAGACAGCTTGTCTCTTCGAGACGGCGTTGTTCTTCGGCGCTTCGCTGGGATCGGAAGACCAGGGTCAGGTGGCAGCACTCTCCTCCTTCGGTAGAGACCTGGGCATGGCTTTCCAGGTACACAATGATCTGGCGGGCATCTGGGGGGAAGAGGGGTGGGGTGGGAAACGCCCCTACTCTGACATAAGGAACAAGAAGAAGACCCTTCCGATCATACACGCGTTGCAGAAGGCCGAAGGTGAGGAACTGGAAAAGATGGTCGGCATCTACAGCAAGGCCAGGGTGACAAAGAGAGACGCGATGGACGTGCTGCGGATCCTGGACGTAATGCACTCCAGGGCATACTCGGAGGGAATAAGGCAACAGTACCATATCCGAGCCCTGAAGGACCTCGATAGGGCGCGAGTCCCGGCCCCTTTCCATCAGGAGCTGAGAGAGGTTGCTGCTTTCCTGCTTGGGGAGGCCCATCGTCTTGAAAACGTTCAACAAGCAGGGCGGCCGCGTAGACCATATGGACCAGGGAAGGTGGCGTGGAAGTAATCCCGGCCGTTGATCTCAGAGGTGGCAGGTGCGTTCGCCTGTATCAGGGCGACTACGCGCAGGAGACGGTCTTCTCGGACGACCCTGTGGGTGTGGCACGGCGCTGGGCCGATGCCGGGGCCCCCCGGCTGCATGTAGTCGACCTCGATGGTGCCGCCAAAGGGCAGCCGTGTCACCTGGCGGTAATCGAGCGGATGGTGAAGGCTGTCAGCATTCCGGTCCAGGTTGGGGGAGGCGTGAGGCGACTGGAGTCGATTGCCCGGCTGCTGGACGTTGGCGTGCAGAGGGTTGTCCTGGGCACGGTAGCGGTCGAGCAGCCGGATATGTTGCGGCAGGCCTGCCAGCGATTTGGGGATGCGGTCATCATCGGCGTGGACGCCAGGGACGGATACGTGGCCATCCACGGATGGCAGACAAAGACCGAGGTTACAGCCGTGGGTCTTGTCCGGGGGATGGCCGGGTTGGGGGCCAGGCGTATCATCTACACGGATATCTCGCGCGACGGCACACTCAGCCAGCCCAACTTTGATGCCGTTGCCGAGTTGACACGCCATACCAGTCTTCCCATCGTCGCCTCGGGAGGCATCAGCTCGATCGGCCACCTCGTCCGGCTGTCCGAGCTCGGTGTGGAGGGGGCAATTGTGGGGAGGGCACTGTATACGGGCGATGTCAAGCTGGAAGAGGCGCTGTCAGCCGTCCAGCAGGGGAACTGAGGCTGGGGTTGCCCTGGCAGAACCCTGGCAGAAAGAGAGGGCTAGCTAATGGTGAAGTTCGATGATAAAGGGCTCATCCCCGCCATAATCCAGGACGCGGATTCCGGCGAGGTCCTCATGCTTGGCTATATGAACGAAGAGTCACTGCGCCGGACGCTTGAGACAGGGCAGGTGTGGTTCTACAGCCGCAGTCGGCAGGAGCTGTGGCACAAGGGGGCCACGTCGGGCAACTATCTCAACGTGCGCCAGGTGTGGAAGGACTGCGACGATGATACTCTCCTGGTCAAGGCAAAGCCGGACGGGCCGGTGTGTCACACCGGCAACAGGACGTGCTTCTTTCAGGAGTTGAGCTCGCAGCCCGGGGCACAGGTCCTTTGATCGGGACTGTCAGCCGCGAGCACTCCCTCCATTGCGGCGATGGCTACCTCCAGTTGACCGTCGTCCGGTTGTCGCGTGGTCATCGACTGCAGCAGCAGACCTGGGGCTAGGATGGCTCGTACCAGTGGGTTGTCGGCGTGTCTGCCGGCAAAATAGGTGACCTCGTAGCTGATGGCCGCTATGACGGGGATAAGCACGATCCGAGAGAGAATGCGCAGCCACATGGCCGGGTGCCCCACCAGGGCGAAGACGATGATGGCAACAACCAGCACAGTGAACAGGAAAGCCGTGCCGCAGCGGACGTGTGCCGTAGAGTACTGTCTCACTGCCGCCACCTCAAGAGGTGCCTTGTGCTCGTAGGCGTTTACCACCTTGTGCTCGGCTCCGTGGTAGGCAAATACCCTCCTGATCTGAGGTACCAGGTTGATGGCTGCGATGTAGAGAAGGAAAATGGCAACGCGCACCAGTCCTTCGACCAGGTTGCTTACCAGGGATGAGTCGATGTAGGGGTCCGCAATGTGTGTCAGGCCAAGTGGTGCCAGGAAGAAAAGGCCGACGGCGAAAGCGAGAGCCAGTATGAATATGAGCCACGAGCTGAGGCGCGAGATTTGCTCCTTCTCGTCTTCCAGGGAGATGTTGGCCGACTCGAACAGGGCCTGGATGCCCAGGACCATGGTCTTGACCAGGACGACCACCCCGCGCACCAGGGGGAGCTTCCGCACTCTGCCCGTGTACACGCTTGACAGAGGCTTGGTGACGAGTGCCAGGTCACCACTGGGGCGCCGCACGGCCATCGCCATGCTCTTCTGCCCCAGCATCATCACCCCTTCGATGACAGCCTGGCCGCCGTAGTGGAACTCCTTCGACACCTCTGCCCCTCATCACCCTCACAAAAAGAAGAGCGGAATGGGCTTCTCCGCTCCGTAACACTCCGCTATTGACTGTGAACAGGTCTGGGTTAAGGCCAGCCCTTTGCCACGAAGGCTATGTCTGCGCTCTCTTGTACCGCCGCCTGAACCGCTCTACTCTACCGGCCGTGTCAACGATCCGTTGTTCGCCAGTGAAGAAAGGATGGCACTTGCTGCACACCTCCACCTTGAGCTCCTTCTTGGTCGCTCCGGTGGTGAAAGTGTTGCCGCAAACACAGACCACCTTGGCATCTGGATAGTACTTGGGATGGATCTTTTCCTTCATCTGCTATGTCACCGAGTAAACGCTTACCTTCTTCCTGTTCTTCCCGGATGGTTCAAAGGTGACCTGGCCGTCGACCAGCGCGTAAAGGGTATGGTCTTTCCCCATGCCCACGTTGTTGCCCGGATAGATGCGGGTGCCGCGCTGGCGGACGATTATGTTCCCGGCCCGTACTATCTCCCCTCCGTACCGCTTCACACCGAGTCGCTTCGATTGACTATCTCGGCCACAACGAGTGCTGCCGCCGCCTTTCTTATGTGCCACCTAGACTACCTCCAAATCACGGTCCTTCGGCCCCAGGCTTATCTCCTTGATGGCCAGCCTGGTGTAGCGCTGGCGGTGGCCTTTCTTGCGCCGGTACCTGACCTTGGGCTTGTACTTGAATACGGTTATCTTCTTGCCCCTCTGCTCGCCTAGCACCTCGGCCGTTACCCTGGCCCCATCTACCAGGGGCTTGCCCACCACAATCTGCTCGCCATCGGCTACCAGAAGGACTCTATCCAGCTCAACCTGTTCTCCCTCAGCCGCCGCCAGCCGGTCGACCTGGAGAACCTGGCCTGGTGCCACCTTGTACTGCTTGCCTCGCGCTTCTACGACCGCGTAAATCCTGGTCCTCCCTGTTAATATCGGCTAGATTCTACAGTGACTCACGTTCAAGTGTCAAGTTGGCTGCCTGCGGCGATACAGTATCATTTGCCTGGGAGTGGTGATGTCAACGGGCAGTTGAACTGGCAAGCGGGGATACTGTATACTTTACCACGCTCAAGCACAAGGGGGTGTGGTATGAAGTTGTCCTGTCTTCAAGAGAACCTCAGTAAAGGGCTCGGGATTGTTGGCAGAGCGGTGGCTGCCAGGACCACCTTGCCCATCGCCAGTAACGTGTTGCTGGCCACAGAGCAGTCCCGCCTGAAGCTCTCTGCTACCAACCTGGAGATCGCAGTCACATGCTGGCTCGGTGCCAAGGTTGAAGAAGACGGTGCTACCACCGTGCCCGCAAGGCTTCTCACCGAATTTGTCAACTCCCTGCCGAGCGACACCATCGTCATCAAGTCGTCTGACCATAACCTGGAACTCAAGTGTGCCAGGTTTGAGGCAAGTATGAGCGGCCTGCCTGCCGATGACTTCCCACCCATCCCCGAGATCGCTGATGCCTCGGTCTTCCAGGTCGAGCCCGAGGCCCTTCGTCTGGCCATCAACCAGGTGGTGTTTGCTGTTGCCTCCGAAGACACCCGCCCGGTGCTGACCGGCGTATGCACCGAGTTCGAGGGAGAAACCCTCACCATGGCTGCGGCTGACGGATTCCGACTTGCGGTGCACAAGGCTCCTTTGGCCACCTCGGTCGAGGAGCGGGTTGAGGTCATCATACCTGGACGTTCTCTCCAGGAACTGAGCCGACTCCTGTCAGAGCAGCAGGAGCCGGTGGAGATAGCCATCAGCCCCAACAAGAGTCAGATCCTCTTCCGGCTGAGTAGCGTTCCCATAGGAAGTTCGACCAGCCAGGTGGAGGTGGTATCCCAGTTGTTGCAGGGCACATTCCCCAACTATCGCCAGCTTATACCGCAGACCCACAGCACACGCGCGGTGACCAGCACCTCCGAGTTTCTCAGGGCCACGAAGACAGCGTCTATCTTCGCCCGCGACGGAAGCGGCATCGTGCGGCTGCAGATGTTTCCAGGAGAGGAACTCTCCCCTGGCAAGATAAGCGTCTCAGCGCGCTCCGAGCAGGTGGGGGAGAACACAGGAGAGATCGATGCTCAGGTAGAGGGAGAGCCGGCCAAGATCGCCTTCAATGGCCGGTACATCATGGAAGTGCTGGGCGTAGTCCAGGAAGGACAGATAGCCCTGGAGACAACCACGCCGTCGAGCCCGGGGGTCGTTCGACCCGTAGGCTCCGACAGGTATGTACACATTATTATGCCCATGTTCGTGCAGTGGTAGAGCACCTGGTCTGACCCAAGAGCGCCTCCTTCTGGAGGCGCTTACTTCATACCCTGGTATGCTTAGCTTGCCTTCAGTTTGCTGGCAGCCTTCGGTAGCCCTGGCCCCAGCGGCGTAGGGTAGGTGAAGCGTCGCGCAACCCACCACCATCCCCCGGAAGGTGGGTTACGTTTCACTTCACCCACCCTACCGGGCTGATTTGTGA
>QMOF01000097.1 GCA_003650185.1 Chloroflexota bacterium
CACGGTGGCTTCCTCGCAACAGGAAGCCCTTGAAGCGCTGGACAACCTGATGCAGAAGAAGGTCCTCGGCGCAGCAGGCGAAAAAGTGGTCATCGAAGAGCGTCTCACGGGCAAGGAGGTCAGCCTGCTGGCGTTCACCGACGGCGAGAGCGTCTGCCCCATGGTGCCTGCTTGCGATTACAAGCCTGTGTTCGACGGCAACCGGGGCCCTAATACTGGAGGCATGGGCAGCTACAGTCCACCCGCTTTCTTTGGCCAGCGCGAAGTGGAGGAGGTGAAACACACTATCCTGGAGCCGGCAGTGCGGGGCATGGCCCAAGAAGGGGCTCCCTACATCGGCGTCCTCTACGCCGGGCTGATGGCCACATCCGATGGAGTCAAGGTCTTGGAGTTCAACGCCCGGTTCGGCGACCCCGAGACGCAGGTCATTCTCCCACAACTGAAGACAGACCTGGTAGACCTCATGCTGGCGACAATCGAGGGCAGGCTCGGCGGGGCAAAGATGGAGTGGAGCGACAGACCTTGTGTAGGCGTGGTAATGGCATCGGGAGGCTACCCCGGCAGGTACAGGACCGGCCTGCCCATCACCGGACTGGACACGCTAGACAAGGATATCCTGGTTTTCCATGCAGGTACAGCCATCAGCGGGGACAACCTAGTCACCAGCGGAGGAAGAGTCCTCACGCTGGTCGCCAGCGGCGCCAACCTGGATGAGGCGCGCGCCAGGGTCTATGCGGTGCTCCCGCGAGTGCGCTTTGAAGGGTGCCATTATCGAACGGACATCGCCGCTGCCGGGGCGCGTTGACGAAGGCAGGGGGCGTGGAAGTCTCTGACACAAACGCAGTTTGTGGCCAACCACACAGCCATCATAGCTGGCAGTGGAGCCCGAAGACCACCTTTCTCCTCTGACCTGTTCACACTTGGCACGGGCAACACAACTGAATGGAGACTTTGCCTGGGAAATGACCCGTGATGGAAAGGCGATATGGAAAGGCGATCTTTCGTGACAACCAGCCCTTCGGCCACTGAAGCCCTGGCCAGAAGAATGGGGGAGCGCCTGATGCCGGGGACGGTCGTTGCCCTGGTCGGCGAGCTCGGCTCCGGCAAGACGTGCTTCACCAGGGGCCTGTGTGCCGGGATCGGGGTATCCAGGCAGCAGGTACGCAGCCCAAGCTTTGCTTTTGTCAACGAGTATGTGGGAAAGCTTGTCGTGGTCCACATCGACCTTTACCGGATCGAGGGTGTTGAGCCGGCGCTGGAGCTCGGGGTGCTGGACTACCTGGAGCGGGCCAGCGCTGGCGTGGCGATAATAGAGTGGGCAGATAGGATCGCCCCGCTGGCCTCGGATGCCTGGCTGACGGTCAGTTTCTCAGTGCTCGCTTCCAGGAAACGGGAGATCGCGCTGTCCAGCAGTGCGGAAAGGCTTCGCAAGGTTATTTGTGAGCTCGAACCATGATGATACTGTCAATTGACACTGCCGGCCGGTCCGATGCCATAGGTCTCATCGACGGTCGGCGCGTTCTGGCTGATTTCGTGGGCGACGTCACGCACAACTCGCTCCAGGGCATAATCATGAACATCGACGCCGTGCTCAGCAACGCCGGGCTCACCTTGGCGGACGTGGACGGGCTGGGGGTCGGGATAGGGCCTGGCTCATGGACCGGAGTTAGGGTGGGAATAACGGTGGGAAAGATGATGGCCTACGCCACTGGCAAGCCCCTCTGTGGCGTGTCATCTCTGGACGCACTGGCCTCTCAAGCGGGAGATGCGTCGACGCTGATATGCTCCGTGGTTGATGCCGGCAGGGGAAACATATACGCCGGTTTCTACAGGCGCCGGGGTGGGGTCACGGTCAAGCAGGGTCAGTACACGGCAGGCCCGGTTGAAGGCCTGGTGGCGAGGATCAGGGAGCCGGTGCTTTTCGTCGGAGACGCAGCGCAGGTCCACCGCCAGACAATATCGGCTCTGCTTGGAGACCTGGCGCGATTCATGAAGGCTGGCGAAGAGCGGCAGGGCTCAGCGACTGCCCTGCTCGCCCTGTCCCGATTGGAGAGGGGCGAAAGCGATGACGCACTCTCCCTGGTGCCATTGTACTTGAAAGAGCCGCTTGTCCAGGCGCTGGCAGCCCGCAAGCGGTAGGAGAGAGGATTGCTGGTTCTCGGCATCGAGACGTCCTGCGACGAAACAGCGGCTGCTCTGGTGGCTGACGGCCATATTCTGTCCAATGTGGTCGCGTCGCAGATGGACCTGCACGCCAGCTTCGGCGGCGTTGTCCCGGAGGTAGCGGCCCGCAAGCATGTCGAGGTCATCGGCTATGTCATCAACGAGGCACTGGGGTCGGCCGGTAAGGCGCTCGAAGACGTCGAGGCAATAGCCGTCACCTCCAGGTACGGGCTGATTGGCTGCCTTGTGGTGGGTGTGGCAGCAGCCAAGGCACTGGCCTACACGCTCAAACGGCCCTTGGTGGGTATACACCACATCGAAGGCCACATCTTCGCTAACATCCTCAGCAATCCGCACATCCCCATGCCGCATGTATGTCTCACCGTCTCCGGTGGGCACACCATGCTTGTTTATGTAAAGGATTTGTGCCAGTATGAGGTGCTGGGCAATACCCTGGACGACGCAGCAGGGGAGGCGTTTGATAAGGTGGCCAAGTTCCTCGGACTCGGTTTTCCCGGCGGGCCTGTCATCGATCGGCTGGCGGCCCAGGGCGACAGGACGGCTTACAATTTCCCCAGGCCCCTGCGACGGAGCGGCACGGTAGACTTCAGCTTCAGCGGGCTGAAGACGGCAGTGGTGAACAGGTTCAAGGGCAGCGATATATCGACGCTGCCGGTTAGCGACATCGCTGCCAGCTTCCAGGAAGCGGTGGTGGAGCACCTCGTTTCCAAGACAGTGCAAGCCGCTTCCAGGGCGGATGTGTCTGCCATCGGGGTCACCGGCGGTGTGGCCATGAACAGCCGCCTCCGGGAGGTCTTTGCCGAACGCTGCCGCCAGGAGGGCCACCAACTTTTCTTCACCCGCACCGACCTCTGCGGTGACAACGCCGCCATGGTAGCCGCCGCCGGTGCTGCCAGGCTGGCACACGGCGAGTCGGCCGACCTCTACCTCAGCGCCGTCCCCAACGCTCCCCTGGAGAGCGCGGCATGAAGCACCACACCCTCCTGCTCAGAGTTGACCCGCTTGACCCTGAAACCGCGGCCATCTCCAGAGCAGGCGAGGTAATAAGGCGAGGGGGATTGGTAGCCTTTCCCACCGAGACGGTCTATGGCCTGGGAGCAAACGCTCTGGACGCCGAGGCTGTCCGCCGCATCTTCGCTGCCAAGGGTAGACCGCTGGACAACCCCATAATAGTCCACGTAGGCAGACCGGATGACCTGGCCACGTTGGTTGAGGATGTCCCGGCGCAGGCATTTGACCTGGCCGAAACGTTCTGGCCCGGCCCTTTGACCCTGGTACTGAAGAAAACAGCCAAGGTGCCCGATGTAGTCACCGCCGGTCAAGAGACGGTGGCCGTCAGGATGCCCAGGAACAAAGTTGCCCTGGCGCTGATAAGGGCCTCCGGTGTTCCCATCGCCGCACCCAGCGCCAACCTCTCGGAGCGTCCCAGCAGCACCACCGGCGACCACGTTTTCCATGATCTGTCAGGGAAGATCGACCTGGTGCTCGATGCCGGTCCGGTGGAGATCGGAGTCGAGTCCACGGTGCTGGACATCTCCACACAGCCACCCGCCATCCTGAGACCAGGAGCAGTCACGGCAGAGGACCTGGAGCCGATCATTGGCCCGGTGCTTATGGGAGCGCAGAAGGAAGTCCTGGCCCGCTCACCGGGTACCCGCCACAGACACTACAGCCCCAGGGCGAGAGTCGTCCTGATTGAGGAAGAAGGCCCCGCTGCCGTGGAACGGTATACAATAGAGGGCGGAAAGATAGGCATTATCACCCGGCGTCCCGACCTGTACCCTGACGACCAGGCGTTTGTCGTCCAGGCCATGCCTGCGGACCTGGAGCAGTACGCCAGGCAGATGTTCGCCGCCCTGAGGCTGCTGGACGAGGAGGGCGTGAGTCAGATCATAGTGGCAGCGGTGGAAGAGACAGGGATAGGCGTAGCCATAATGGACCGACTGAGGAGGGCGGCCTCAGATAAATGAGTCCTGTGGGTAAAAGCTCCTACGACGTCATTGTGGTCGGTGCGGGGCCAGCTGGGGCGACCCTGGGCTACGAACTGGCCACAAAAGGGATAAACGTACTCATCCTGGAGAAGGAGCGTCTGCCGCGATACAAGGCCTGCGCTGGCGGCGTTACGGTGAAGACCGCCAGGTTGCTGGACTTCGATATCGGCGACGTGGCCCAGCGGGTGGTAACTGGCGTCAGGGTAAGCTACAAGGGTAGCAAGCGGTTCGCCAGAGACTATGGACAGCCCCTGGTGTACATGGTGATGCGCGACGAGTTCGATCAGTGCCTTGTCCAGAGGGCCAGAGAGGCAGGCGCCGAGCTGGTCGATAACCAGGAGGTACTGAGCGTAGTGCCGGGAGACGCCGATGTTGAGGTCTCTACCGCAGCCGAGACCTTTGCTGCCCAGGTCGTGGCCGGGGCGGACGGCGCCAACAGCATCGTGGCCACCAGCATCGGGCTGGCAGAAGACCGCGAGATGGGAGTCGCCCTGCAAGCCGAGGTACGGGTGCCAAGTTCAACCCTGCGACAATGGGAGTCTCTACTGGGGCTGGAGCTAGGACACATACGCGGTGGTTACGGCTGGGTTTTCCCGAAGAGGGACCATCTCTCCGTCGGGGTGGGAGGGCCGCTGTGCCAGGCCAAGAAGCTGAAAGATGCTTACAAGAGCGTGCTGATTGCCGAGGGGCTGGCAGGCTTCGCCTCAGCCAGGCCCAGGAGCCACTTCTTGCCTGTGCTCAAGAATAGGGGGGCCATTCAGCGAGGCAGAGTCCTTCTGCTGGGCGACGCAGCGGGGCTGGTTGACCCCCTCACCGGTGAAGGCATCTACTACGCCGTCAAGAGCGGCCAGCTCGCCGCCTCGGTCATAGGTGAGTGTTTCGCCTCGAACGCCACCGATCTGAGGCCCTACCAGGACGCTGTGGCTAGAGATATCCTGCCTGAATTGAGGGCGGCGAGGGCGCTGACCCGCCTTTTCACCTGGTCTACCGGATCATACGTCAGCGCCATCGAGAGCTATGACCGGCTCTGGAGAGCCTCCTGCCGCCTTCTTCGTGGAGAGACGTCATACATAAGCCTGAAGAGAAGACTGGGTAAGCTCCAGTTTGTCTTCGACCTGCTCAGCAGGTAGTCTGGAAAAGGGAGGGCACAGATGACAGATTCCAGGCAAGGTAGCCCCCTGGTTGGGGTTGTCATGGGCAGCAAGAGCGACGAGGCGTTGATGCAGTCCGCGACAGACATGCTCCAGCAGTTGGGCATTTCGCACGAAGTCTCCATCCTTTCGGCACACCGCACCCCTGAGAAGACCCGTGATTACGCGCGCAGCGCTCGGACGCGAGGCATCGAGGTCATAATTGCCGCCGCAGGCGGCTCGGCCCATCTGCCGGGTGTCATTGCCAGTTGGACCACCGTTCCGGTGATCGGCGTTCCGTTGCCCACCAGCGACCTCAAGGGCATCGATGCCCTGCTATCCATAGCTCAGATGCCCGGCGGCGTGCCCGTGGCCTGCGTGGCGGTCGGCTCTGCCGGTGCCAGGAACGCAGCCCTGCTTGCCGCCCAGATACTGGGACTGAGGTATGAGGAAGCACGAAGGGCATACGAAGACTACCGAAACAGGCTGGCAGAGGGAGCCTAGCATGGAATTGAGGCCCGCCATACCCTGGAGGAGATGGGAGTAACCAATGATTGAGCGCTATTCCAGGCCAGCGATGAAGAAAGTCTGGTCAGACGAGAACAAGTTCGACAAGTGGCTCCAGGTAGAAATAGCGGTCTGCGAGGCATGGGCCGAGCTCGGAGTCATTCCCAAGGAAGACTTGTCGAAGATACGGAAGGCCCGCTTCAACATGAAGCGCTTCGACGAGATCCTCAAGGTGACCCATCACGACATGACCGCCTTCCTGGGTTCAGTGGCGGAAAGCCTCGGCGAGGAGAGCCGCTTCATCCACCTGGGTCTCACTTCATCGGACGTGATGGACACCGCCTTGAGCCTGCAGCTTCTGGATGCCACGGACATCCTGGAGAAGGACGTCGCCAGCCTGATCGAAGCACTGAGGGAGAAGGCCATCGAGCACAAGCACACCCTGATGATGGGGCGGACTCACGGTGTCCACGCCGAGCCCATAACCTTCGGTCTCAAGATGGCCCTCTGGACCGAGGAGATGAAGAGAAATGCCCACCGGCTGGCCGAGGCAAGGAAAGCCGTCGGGGTGGGCAAGATATCGGGGGCCGTCGGCACCTACGCCACGGTGCCGCCGGAGGTGGAGGAGAAAGCCTGCACCAGGCTGGGCCTGTCCCCGGCGCCTGTGTCCAGCCAGGTCATACAGCGGGACCGTCACGCCCAGCTCGTGACCACCCTGGCCATCGTGGGCAGCTCGCTGGAGAAGTTCGCCACCGAAATCAGGGGATTGCAGAAGACGGAGACGCTGGAGGCCGAGGAGCCCTTCGCAAAAGGGCAGACCGGCAGTTCAGCCATGCCACACAAGCGCAATCCTGAGCTCTGCGAGCGCGTCTGCGGCCTGGCCCGACTGGTGCGCGGTCACGCTCTCACTTCAATGGAAAACATCGCCCTGTGGCACGAGCGCGACATTAGCCACTCCTCCAACGAGCGCATCACAATGCCCGACTCCTGCCTGGTGCTGGACTACATCCTCAGCATCTTCACTGACGTGATTAAAGGGCTTCAGGTCTATCCGGAGCGAATGAGGGAGAACGTGGAGCTGACCAGGGGTCTGGTGTTCTCTCAGCGGGTGCTACTGGCCCTGGTCGACCGGGGCCTGAGCCGTCAGCAGGCGTACGAACTGGTGCAGCGCAACGCCATGAGAGCGTGGAAAGAGCGCACCGACTTCCTTCAGCTACTCAGAGATGATAGGGATGTTGTCGCTGCCTTGCCCGCGGCCGAGCTCGAATCGCTTTTCGATTACCAGTACTACCTGAAACACATTGACCATATATTCGCCCGCTTGGGGCTGGAATAGGCGAATGCAGAGACAGGTCTGAAGACCTGTCCGCGGGGAGTGGGTATGGAGCGTTTGCTTCCTGGGTCCGCCGTAGCTTGAACTGCCAGGCCCGCTATGCCCGAGCTTCCAGAGGTAGAGACGATAAAGAACTGCCTGCGGCCGCAGGTGGTGGGCCGCCGCCTCATCGGTGTCACATTGCACTGGCCTAGAGTGGTGCGCCAGCCGTCACCTGAGGAGTTCTGCCACAGGTTGGCCGGGCAGACCATCGAAGACATTGCCCGGAGAGGGAAGTACCTCATTTTCCACCTGGGCAGCGGTCATAGGTTAGTGGTGCACCTCAAGATGACCGGCGTACTGCTCGTCACGCCTGCGTCCGCAGAGGTCGACGCCCACACCAGGGCGGTCCTCCACCTGCACAACGGTACCGACATCCGCTTCTGCGACCAGCGCAAGTTCGGGGTCCTGTGGCTGGTGACGGACGAAGTGGCCGTGGTGGGCAACCTTGGCCCGGAACCACTGAACGACGACTTCACCCCAGACGTGCTTGCCGCGGTCCTGAAGGGGCGCAGCATTCCTGTAAAAGCCCTGCTGCTGGAGCAGAGCGCCATAGCGGGCATCGGGAACATGTATGCGGACGAAGCATTGTTCGCCGCCAGGATCAGTCCACTGAAACCGGCGGCGGATCTCTCCAGGAGCGAGACAAGGCGTCTACACCGTGCCATTCGCGAGGTGCTGAGCGCAGCTATCGGGCGCGGCGGCGCCAGCGTGGACACATACATGCAGCCGAACGGCGTGCCGGGGCTGGCCCACTTCTTCTTCCAGGTCGCCCACCGGCGCGGGGAACGTTGCTATGTCTGCGGCACTCCCATTGAGCGTGTACTTATCCGTGCCAGAGGCACATACTTCTGCCC
>QMOF01000098.1 GCA_003650185.1 Chloroflexota bacterium
GGCAAAGAAGTGAGCTGGCTAGTCGGCCAGAATCAGAGAGCGCAGCAGCTACGCAGGATCAGGGTGCTTCCATCATGAGACGAGGCATGTCGCAGCAGAGCCCGGGGGACGGTGACTTTGGTGCTGTGAGGGCGCGGGGCAGGGTGGTGGTGGCGATACCCTGTTTCAACGAGGAGCGCTTCATCGGCAGCGTGGTGTTGAAGGCCAGGGAATATGCAGACCAGGTAATGGTCATCGACGATGGTTCAAGTGACCGGACTGCCTGGGTAGCCGAGCAGGCGGGGGCCACGGTGATCAGGCACGAGTTCAATCAGGGCAAAGCTGCGGCCGTTAACACAGCGCTGGAGTATGCTCGGAACTCAGACTGCAACATCCTGGTGCTCCTCGATGGTGATGGCCAGCACGAACCGGCAGACATACCTTCTCTTCTGAAGCCGATAACGGAGGGAGAGGCCGACATCGTTGTCGGCTCTCGGTTTCTCGGGGTCAAGAGCCATATCCCGAGGATGCGGGCCCTGGGACAGCGGGTGCTCACCTTTGCCACTAACGTGGGAGCAGACGTCAAGTTGACTGACTCCCAGAGCGGGTTCAGGGCCTTTTCTCGGAAAACGGTCGAGGCATTGTCCTTTGGCCAAAAGGGATTCTCGGTGGAGTCGGAAATGCAGTTTCGGGCCAAAGAGTCCAACCTGCGGATGCGGGAGGTCCCGGTAGGCGTAGCATATTATGGCAGAGGGAAGCGGAGCCCTGTAGGCCACGGCACGATGGTCCTGGGGGGTATACTGAGGCTGATAAGCGGGCGGATTCCGCTGGTCTTCTTCGGCGTACCAGGTGGGGCTCTTCTGGCGATAGGCGTCCTTCAGGGATGGAGAGTGGTCCAAGGCTACAATGCCACCGGCGATTTCTACATGGGTCCGGCCCTGCTGGCAGTGTTGTTCTGCATTCTGGGTAGCCTTTCTCTGTTTACCGGCCTCATATTGCACGCCATCAAGTCGGTCATCAAGTGAGGCTATGGCGCTCACCGGTCTGGCGGCTTCGGTGACACCTCGCCGGCCTTCTTGTCTCTAATACGCTGGCGCTATTTGACAGGACGGTCGTACTTGTGCGACCATGTATTCGGTGAAGGCTGTAAGACATAGTCTCCGGAACTAGTCTCCTTCGCACCTTCAGCGGTTAGACCGGTTTTGTAGCTGTGCACAGGCCAGGCTGCTCTTGTAAATAAGGATATGGCCTGATTCACAAGAAGGCCGAACTAGGCCAGGGGGGTGCTGGAATGAAGCCTGTTGTTCTGCTGGTGGTTCTCTTCTTGTCTGTCGTTGCCTGTATTGGCTTCTCCGTCTCGATGGCCGATGCCGCCACAGGCACTGTTACCCCAACCGTTGTTGTCAGCAGTACTGCCTCTCTCAGTATAGACGATGGCGGGACTCTGCAGTGGGGAAGCGTGGGTGCAGGGAGTAGTGTGACCGGCACAGTAACGGCCAGCATAAGCTCCAACACCGACTGGACACTCTGGGTGCAAGCGACCTCTGGCTACGCCGGAACCAACGAGCTCGCCAGTGATAACCATCGAATCCCCGCCTCCTGCTTCACCTTCACGTCAGTAGCCGGGACTCCTGCGCCCCCGGGTGGCAACGGCGTCGCCGATCCCACGCCATTCGATGGTGACAATGCGATCGCAGTATGGTCTGGGGGGACAGCCACCTCTGGCTGTGGTGTGAAGGTCGTATATCAACTGGAGGTCCCGGCAGTTCAGCAGCCGGGCACCTATACCGCGACCCACACCTATACACTGGTTCCATCGTAGGCTTCGGCCATTCGTTTCTTGAGCCAGGTACCGCGTCTCGTGTTTCGCTCAGAACAGCAAGGTGCCCCCAGACTGGGAAGGGCGTCCGCTGGCTTCATTGTACTGCCGGCCAGGATGCTGGACCGGATGGGGAAGGCAGTGCTGATAGCTGTGCTTCTCTTTTCTCAACTCCATCTGCTTTCCATTCCTGCATCAGCCCAGTGGGCGCTGAGGGTTTCGCCTGCTACGATCGACCTGTTGGTCCATAGAGGCGAGACGGTTGGGATGTTGATCAACGCGGCCAACACCGGTGATGCTCGTGTTACGGTCCGCGTCTATCCCATGGACTTCCGCATCGGCAAGGGCGGCGCCTTCAGCTTCTCCGAGCCAGGAGATGAGAGCTATTCCTGCGCTACGTGGCTCAACATAGACCCAGCAGAGTTTGAGCTTTTACCGGGTGAGACCAGAGGGGTGGAGGTCGCCGTGTCGGTACCGCCGGAGGTGGAACCCGGTGGGCACTACGGGGCGCTCCTTTTCGAGACCATGCCAGGGCAACGGGAGATGGGGTCGCCGGTGACCAGCACCACCAGGATTGCCTCGCTCTTCTATGTCACCATCCCTGGGGTTACCGATGCAGATGTATTCACTGGGGTGGAAATTGTCTCCGTTCCAGTTCCCCGCTGGGTGCGTGGGGCGCCGGTGGAGTTGGGTGTGGTGGTGCATAACACTGGGAACGTACACCTGGTGGCGGCTGGTAAGGCATACTTGACTGGCTTCTGGGGCAGGAAGATCGGGGAGGTTGGTCTGGGAGAGACGGTTGTCTTGCCTCAGAGCGAACGGGCAATGAGGGGGACGTGGGAAGGAACGCTCTTCCTCGAGAGGGTGAAGGCCAAGGTTGTTGTCGGCTACTTTGATGAGCGGGGCGAACTGGTCAATGAGGCTGCTATGATGAGCTTCTGGGTTGTCTCCTGGCAGGCTGTGGGTGTACTCGGTGGTAGCATCGTGGTATGCGCTTATTTGCTGCGGCGGAGGAAGCATCGAAGAGGAGGAGCCGTGGCCGCGGTTTTTGGTCCCCGGATTCGCCGCCGATGAGGCGTGACGGCGCAGGCGCGAAGGGTGCGGAGCTCTTGCCAGAGATGAAGGGCGCGGAGGGCAGCTTGCGTGCACGACGGCTGGGTGGTATATTACCACAGCGTCAGTCTGTTGCTGGGGTACAGAGGTAGGTGATGGCAGAGTACGAGGTTGTCATAATCGGCGGGGGGCCGGCTGGGTTGACTGCCGGCCTGTACGCATCGCGAAGTGGCCTGAGGAGCCTGCTTCTGGAACGGGGCGTCCTGGGAGGGCAGATGGTCAACGCCAGACTGGTGGAAAACTACCCTGGCTTTCCTGGAGGCATCTCCGGCTTCGACCTGGGGTCAGCTATGCACCAGCAGGCCATTCGATACGGACTGGAAACCCGCGTGACTGAAGTCAAACGTGTCGTGGCGGGACAGACTCTAGGTGTGGTGACCAGTGAGGGTGATTGCGATGCTGGATCAGTCATAATTGCCACTGGTTCAGAGTACAGCAAGCTGGGTGTTCCAGGCGAGGAGAAGCTGGTGGGGCGTGGTGTGTCGTACTGTGCCACTTGTGACGGTTTCCTGTTCCGTGACCAGGAAGTCGCTGTGGTGGGCGGGGGCGACACTGCGATTTCTGATGCCCTCGAATTGAGCCAACACTGCAAGAAGGTATACGTCATACACCGTCGGGCGCAACTTCGGGCTTCCCAGGTTCTCCAAGAGCAGGCCTTCTCTCAGCCGCAGATAGAGTTCATCTGGGACACGGTGGTGACTGAGGTGCTGGGTGACGGCCAGGTGGACTCACTTGCTTTGCGGAACGTGAAAACGGGGGAGATGTCCCGGCTTCACGTGGGTGGTATCTTCGTGGCGGTCGGGCTGAAGCCGAATAGTCGGTGCTTTGTGGACCTTCTGGACTTGACTGAGGCAGGGCACATCATCACTGATGGAGAGATGGGGACCTCAGTGAAAGGTATCTTCGCTGCCGGTGATATCCGCCACAAGTCGGTCCGTCAGATTAGCACTGCCGTGGGAGATGGTGCGACTGCTGCCATGTCTGCGTTCAGGTACCTGCGCGGATAGGCTGCGACACTAGGGCGGCTGAGGATGTCCTACCGTCTTCTCGGGATGATTGCTACCTTGCGGACCTCCCCTTCACCAATACTCTGGGTGGTCACGTCAGGGTTGACCGACAGGGCAAGATGGACTACCCGCCGTTCATCTGGTGGCATGGGCTCCAGCGTGGTGGACCGGCCAGTGGCCTTTACTTTCTGAGCCAGGCGGAGAGCCAGGTCCCTCAGCACGAGGTAACGTCGCTGCTTGTATCCTTCTACATCGATGGCTACCGGAACCTTGGCCTTCTCGTGTCGGGCCACAATAAGGCGGACTATGTACTGTAGAGAGGCCAGGGTCTCGCCTCGCCGTCCGATCAGTATCCCCAGGTCTTCTCCATTGACCTCGAGGGCAACCGATCTTTGTCGTGGGGAGTCTCCCTCCGGAGATGAAGCACGCAATTCCACTTTGGCATCCAGCTTCATCAATTTGAGGAGGTCTTCGAGAACCCCCTTGGCCAGTGTGGCTACATCGTCCTGTGCCTTCGGCTGCTGGGGCAACGGAGTGACTCTGACTGTAGCGTCTTCTGCGCCCAGTCCCAGAAAGCCCGGCTTACCTTTCTTGAGGACCTCGACTTCCACCTCGTCTCTGCTGAGTCCCAGTTGCTCCAGAGCTCGTTGAGTTGCTTCTTCCACTGTCCTTCCGCTTGCTTCCTGAACTTCCATGGCTTGCTCCTTCCTGCGGGTTAGAAGGCTGGTCAAAAGGCGACAATGCTCGCTTCAGATCGCTCAGGTTAGGTAGTCTTGGAGCCCCTTTCTGCCCTCCCGGCCGGACAAAGGGATTGCGCCATCCGTAGACAAAGGACTGGATCACAATGCCCAGGGCGGTAACGACCACGAAATAGAGTCCAATGCCGCCAGGAAGAGTCATGGTAATGAACCCGAACATCAGCGGCATCATTACCTGCATCATGTTCTGCATTGACTGCTGCTGTGGGTCCGCCGAGGTGGAGCGGGCCGTCATCCTCTGCGATATCCACATGGTTCCCATAACCAGCAAAGGCAGTATAAAGTACGGGTCAGGCTTGGCCAGGTCAATCCAGAGGAAGTGGCCCGAAACCGGGAGTGCCTCTGTGACTATCGGCCACGAATAGATGCTCTGGGACAGTCCCAGCAAGTCCTGAGGCGTGACCGCCAGTGCCTGAATGATGGACCGATACAGGGCAATGAAGATAGGTATCTGGATGATGAGGCTCACCAGCATTGGCGAGGAGAGGCAGCCGAGAGGACTTATGCCAGCCTCCTTGTATAGCTTCATCTGCTCCTCGCGGAGCTTCTGCGGGTTCCTGGCGTACTTCTTGCGCAACTGCTGTAGCTTCGGCTGCAAGCTGGCGGTCGCGTCCTGCATCTTCTTGGAAGCCTGGAGTTGCTTGAGCGTGAGCGGAGCCAGAGCTCCACGCACTGTAAGGGTGAGCACAATGATGGCCAGGCCGAAGTTGTCGAACAGCACGTTGGACAGCAACAGCAGGAAGTTCAGTATCGGCCTATGAACAATAAGGTCCCAGATTTCCAACGCTATTCCTCGCCGCTTGTCGGGTAGCTTCCCAGCGTGTCACCTGTCCTGGCGTCCACCGCATACAGCGTATGGGTGCCGTCCTGGGCGTGTATGTATAACACTCCTGTCTGCTGGTCGACACACATGGGTGCCAGTACCGGCGCATTCAAGTCGGCCAACTGGTTGCTGGTGTTTGTTCCCCCGTGCGGGTCAATGGAGTATACGCCGCCATCCTCTGAGCCGACAAAAATGAGGCCCAGTTCCTCCATCAGGACAGGCGGCGTCTGGATCATTCCGTTGGTCTGGCAGACAACCTTGTAGTCATCGAAATCATTCTCGTTTATGGCATATACATTGCCGTCAAGCGAGCCAACCCAGATCCTACCGTCGTAGACGAGCGCCTGCGTCCAGAACCAGTTCTCCGCGTGGGTGAACACCTGCGTCGCCTCTCTCAGCGGAGCGGGTTCGCCCTCGGCCCTCTGGGCCGCCTCAGCTCGCTCGGCCTCGGTGGCAGTCTCGATGGCATAGAATTTCCGGTCGTTGGCGCCGATGTATACGTAGCCGCTGGCAATCGTCGGGGTTGACGTGATTGGGCCTTCCGCACTGAAGTGCCATATCTCCTTGCCGGTGTCGGCGTCTATGGCATACAGCTTGTGGTCAGACGAGCCGAAGTAGACCACTCCATCGTGAAACGCAGCCGTGCCCCATATCTTGTCTCCAGCCTTGAAACGTGCGTCCCACTTCTCGTTCAACTGTAGATCGAGAGCGAAAAACTCTCCGTCAGTGTTGCCAATGAAGATTGTGTTGTCGGCTATCAGCGGGCTGGCGACTATGTTGGCACCAGTGTATTCGTCCTTCACACTGCCGTCGAGGGCGAACGAATAGATGTACCCCTCGTAGTCTGCAATATAGATCCTGTCGCCCGCGACCGCTGGCGTGCCGTAGGTAGCCATCGCTCTGGAGATGCGCCCTCCGCAGGCAAGAGGACTGCCAGCCTGTGCAGGATTGAACTTCTGCTCCCACTCGACGTGGGGTCTGTTGATGGCCAGGTTGCTGAGGGCCAGAAAAGTGCCACGTATAGTACCGACATAGGCAACGCCTTCACTGAAGGCGGGACCCGACCAGCCCATCACCGGTGGGCTGGTACAACCAGTCACCAACACAATACTGAGCATGGCCAGAATGGGAAGGAATGCAAGTTTACCTAGTCTGGATTTCGTGGTGCTGGAGAACATCAATACACTTTCCCGTGCCAGCGGCGCGCGGCTTCAAGGCACTGGATCAAAACCTCCAGGGTTAAAAGGATGGCACCGGAGTATCCTCCGTGCCCCCAGCCAGCACCCCCTGAGACAGCCGTACTTGACAATGGCTTCATAGGTGTATTGAGAGCAGGAAGGACTGAAACGACAGGTTGGAGGGGCATATCTTGACCAGGTTGACTGATAGAACCGGATTAGACGCAAAGCAACCCTTTTCACCTTTACCTCTTCAGTCTTGATCGCTGGCCCAGTCTTTCCATTGCTTCCCTGAGCTGCGCATAGTCAGCAGAGGAAGCACTGCTCCGTGCAACAAACACCACATCCCAACCCGGCTGCCAAGTCATTGACTGAACACACTCACGAAGGCGCCTCTTTGTCCGGTTGCGCACCACTGCTTTGCCTACTCGCTTGCTCACCGAGAAACCAAATCTGGTTGACTCCGATCTGTTGGGATAAGCCTTCATGACCAGCGGGCCACTCGCCCAGGACTTCCCCCGATGGTAGACCGCAGCGAAGCGGTTCTTCTCGGTGAGTCGCTGCTCTCTCTTCATTACTAGTGTGGACAGAAGGAGCGGCGTCTACACTGTTAAGCTGTAGCGACCTTTGAGCCGCCTGTTCTTCAGGACCCTCCGCCCACCTCGGGTCCTCATTCGTGCTCGATAGCCGTGTACCCTTTCGCGGTGCAGTTTCTTGGGCTGATATGTTCGCTTTGTCACTCTAGCCTCTCTCTGACAGCAACAGCAATGATACTGTGTTTGCCTGTTCAAGTCAAGGCACAAGAAGGTGAAATCGTGCGCCTGCCGGGCTTCGTTCCGACACGAAATAAGCGTTTGTGTCACTGCCCATACCCGTAGCGTCCAGGTCAAATCAGGGGCACACCCCGGTGCCTGCGACTTGAGGTCAGGAAAGGAGCGCGTGTATAATTCGGTTCTGGCATGTCGGAATAGGTCCCGGACTACTCCACCAAGCATCTGTCCCAGATTTATCGGTACGTGATACAGAACATTAGTCAATAACTTCCGTCGTCAAGCTGGCCATTAGGAGAGGGCGTAGTCAGATTTCATGTCATTCCCGCGCAGGCGGGAATCCAGCGGGGTGAGGTGGTAACTGGGTTCCCGATCGGGGTCGGGAACGACATGCATGACAGAATGAACGAGTACTACGTGTATATATCGGAGTCAGGAACAACATGTATACATGTATGAGAGGATGAATATAAGAGAATGA
>QMOF01000099.1 GCA_003650185.1 Chloroflexota bacterium
GTCTATGGGACAGGCTCTTCTCTCCTTTCCTTTCTTGTCCGAAAGAACCTAATCCTCGGAAGGGGATTGAAATAAGGATGTTCGTAAAACGTTTCACGAACGTCCTTATATCATTTGCCCAGATGGCGGTGGAGCCCGGTTACGCCGTCGCTCTGAGTTGATATGGGGAATTCCGGTCAAGTAGTAGTCGGAGAAGAGGGCCCGGTTGTTGAACAGGGGCTCCGACCATTCAGCCACAGTATAGACCGAGAGAAGCTTGTCGTACTGAGCATCGGCGTCGGCCTCGGCGTAGGTGAACCGGCGCAGTACCCGGAGCTGCACAGGAGTGGGATTTCGGCGGTTGACGGTTAAGATGCGCGGACGAACGGAGACCTAGCGCGCTCCGATTGCCATCGTTGGTGAGAGTGGGAGAGTCCGCTCCAAGAGGACGAAGTCCAAGCGCTCGTAGTCATCGGTAAGGATCAGAAAGTAGTTGCCAGCACGGTTGCGCAAGGCTCCGGCCAACCCTTGCATGGCAGCCACCGTGACTGAGGTTAACTCGACTAGGTAAACATCCAGCGGCCCGGCTCCCTCGTCATGGACCGCCAGCCGTTCGATACGCCTAATCTGCCGTTGCAGGGACTCAGCGGCAGCCGGGTGTCGGTGTTATAGACCAAGCGGGCAAAAAAGGAGATGACCCCATCCAGGCTGGAGAGAGTCTGGACTTCGGCTGGTATATGTCCTTATCGTCACTCATCTCGGCGCACTCGCTTTATCCATTAGTAGAGCTGCCTATCCACTTGACTCGTGTATGGAGCGTTACCTTCACCGCTTTACGCATCTAACCCCAACACAAGTCTTAGATTCCTACCTATTGCCTGCAGGTCACGGTCCGCCAAAGAGCCGAGCCTGCGGGCTATCATGCCCTGCTTTATCGTCCTGATAATACCCGTTGCTACCGAGGGGAAAAGCAGCCCTGCCGCCCGCCATTCGCCAATGAGGTGATCGCCTACCATTACCCTGTCCGTCCTGCTGGTTATGGCGGCGATGATGACCTCCTGACGGCCCTGGTGGTAAGCATCAGAGCTGACTATCACCGCGGGACGGCGCTTCACCCCGGTCTCGTCGGAGAAGATGAAGCCGACGAGGACGACATCTCCCCGACTATAGTCGGTCATAGGCTTCGTCCTTCTCGTTGTCCCAGATTTCGGCGAGCACTGGGTCGCCCACAGCGTTCAGGGCAACAAGCCCTTCGTGGTCGTTCTCAGGTATGCCCTTTTTCATCGCTTTGTCGAGCTCCTCTTTGCGGAAACGCCAGTGGCCCCTCTTGCTGGTTCTATGGCCCACTAGAACGCCTTCCTCGACCAGCTTGTAGATAGTCCGTTTGGAGATCCGCAGATACCCGGCGGCCTCACCTACCGTAAACCACTCCTGTTGTATTACCACGCTCTCACCTCTGCTCGCTGGTGTGTGGCAAAACTTTAGCTTGTTTAGCAGAGATTTGCAACATTTTTAGGTCACAGATAGCCATACCGAAGGGCGCCACTTGGTGTATATTGTGTCCAGGCCACCTCCCCGACCCGACCCTCACGCCCTATACCTCCACATCCGCGTCAATCGCTCCACCGTCCATTTGAGGGTTGCCACCCGCGGGAACTTGGTAGGCTCCCCGTTGTGGGGACATAAGCTCGGGCCTATCATCAGTGTACCTGCGGCGCCAAGGTGTGGCGACGGTGATAGTCTGCGCCCATTTGACAGGGGCGCGAGAGGCGGTACTTTTGCCGTCATAGTCCCCGGCCGTGCCCGGCGCTGAGTGCTCGGCGCAGGAAACGGGAGGAGGTGAGACGGCGGACCGCCCTCAGGGCGTCTGGGGCAGAAACCGCCAGAAAGCATGAGGGGACGCGGGAGCACGAGCATCGCCGTCCTGGCAGTGCTCAGCCTGATTGCGCTGTTGGCCCCTATCTTGCTGGGGGCCCACACTCACTGCGCTATGGCCGCGTGGGACGGCCCCATCTTGTGGCGCCAGACAGTGGACCCAACGAGCAACACTGGCAAGTGGACTTCCTGCTCCTTTGACAGCACAGGTCGACCCGGCATCGCCTACTACGACGCGGCCAATCGCGCTGTAAAGTACGCCCACTGGAACGGAGCATCCTGGGAAAAACAAGTGGTACAAACCGACGTGGGGCTGTGGGACGTCTCGGACTACCTCTACGTGTCCCTGGCCTACGACAACCAGGACAGGCCCGCCCTCGCCTACTACTCTCAGACAGCAGGCAGCGCCAAGCTCAACTACGCCGCCTGGGAGGGTACCTCATGGGACATCGAGACCATTGATTCAAGCGTGGGGACGGCACTGGGGCTATTCCCCTCCCTGGCCTTCGATCACTCAGGCGATCCCGCCATCAGCTACTGCGACCTGGCGCTCGGCCTGAAGTATGCCTGCTGGGACGGAAGCTCCTGGGCCACAGAGGTCGTGGCCTCGGGTGCCGGAAATGGAAAGTACTCCTCTCTTGCTTTCGATGATATCGGCGGCAGGGGTATTGCCTATTACGACAGCATCACCGGATCGCTGAAGTACGCCCGGTGGGAAGGCTCCTCCTGGTCCGTTGAGACCGTCGAACATGGCAGCAACGTGGGCCAGTTCGCTTCGCTTGCCTATGATGCCAGCGGCCACCCGCACATCGCCTACTACGACGGCAGCAACACCGCTGTCAAGCGTGCCTGGTACGATGATGGCTCCTGGCACACAGCATGGCTCGACGGCATTGGCTCTGGCCAGAGTGTGGGCAAATACAGCAGCATGGTCACCCACTATGATGGCGGCTTGAGCATCGCATACTACGACGAAACGAACGCCAAGGGGAAGATAGCCCACAAAGACCCGGGGTGCGCCTGGGTCTTCTACGACCTTGACACCGAGGCAGCGACCGGTAAGTTCTGCTCCGCCGCCGTGGGCCCGAACGATGAGTTCGGCGTCAGCTACTATTGCGCGGTTGCTCCCGGCAAGCTCAAGTTCGCCTTCGTGGACAACAGCGCGCCTAGCGTGACCCTCAACAACGTGGCCGACTTCGTCAACTCGACCCTGTCCATCGGGGGCGCCGCCTCGGATGACGTCGCCATCGACGGCGTGCAGGTGCGGATCAAGGATAGCACCACCAATCAGTACTGGAATGGCACGTCCTGGCAAGCCGACCAGACGTGGCTTGGTCCCGACACCCACTCTGCGGCGTGGGACACATGGAGCTATGCCAGCAGCAGCGTGAACTTCGTTGACGGCAATACCTACACCCTGGGAGCCCGGGCCAATGACGCTCTGGGGCGTGTTTCCGCTGTCTGCACAGACGCTTTCGTCTTTGACTCCACTCCCCCGACCGTGACCATTGACGACATCGACGATTTCGTTACCTCCCTGGCTTCGATGAGCGGTACGGCGTCCGATACCCTGCCGGGGCAGCCTGAGAGGGTCCGCCTCCGCATAATGAACCTCGACACTGGCGAATACTGGAGCGGCACGTCCTGGTATGGCGCTGCCACCTGGCTGGATGCCACCGGCACCGCCTCGTGGAGCTACAGCACCGCCGGCGTCGCCTGGGTGGACGGCCATTACTCAGTAACGGTAACCTCCATGGACAAGGCGGGCAACGTGTCAACCCCGGCGTCCGATGACTTCACCTACGATACGGGGAGTCCCACAGTGACGCTGGACGATATCGCCGACTTCGTCAACTCGCTGACTTCCGTGAGCGGCGGGGCATCAGATGCTCTCGGCATCGACAGCGTCCAGGTTCAGATATACTCCATCGGTACCAGCCGATACTGGAACGGCAGTGAATGGCAGGCGGCGGCTGCCTGGCTCGATGCTACCGGCACAACTGCATGGGCCTACAACGCCACCGGCGTGGACTGGGCTGACGGAAGCTACCGGATCAGAGCCAGGTCCATCGACATGGCCGGTAACATCTCCACCGAAGCCGAGGATACCTTCCTGTACGACTCCACCCGCCCCACGGCCACTATCGACGATATTGCCGACTATGTTGACTCGCTGGACTCCCTCAGCGGCACAGCGGCAGACGCCGGGGGGCTAGACCGCGTCCAGATACAGATACAGAAGCAAGGCAGCAGCGCTTACTGGGATGGTAGCCAGTGGCAGGCGACGGCGGCCTGGCTGGCCGCCGTCGGCACCAGCGACTGGACATACTCGCTGCCCGCCCTCGGGGACGACACCTACACGGTCAGCGCCCGGGCCATGGACAAGGCGAGCAATATCTCACTTGAGGTGACCGACAGCTTCGCCTTCGACACTGCCGAGCCCACAGTCACGCTTGACGACATTGCCGACTTCGTCAGTTCTCTTTCCTCTATCGGTGGCACAGCGGCAGACGACCCGCCGGGGCAGCTCGCCAAGGTCCAGGTGCAGATCGAGAACGTCACCGCCATCACGTACTGGAGCGGAGCAGCCTGGGTGGCCGATCCCCAATGGCTCGATGCCTCGGGCACCGCTTCATGGACCTATGATATGCCGTTCCTCCAGGAAGCAGAATACATGATTACGGCCAGATGCCTCGACATGGCGGGGCATGCTTCGGAGCTGGTCTCTGAGAGCTTCACTCTTGACGCCACCAGCCCTGCGGTGACACTCAATAGCATACCGGCTTTCGCCAATGTGGCACCCACCGTCACCGGCACGTCAGAGGACAGCTACAGCGGAGTTGAGCAGGTGCGCGTTCTGTTCAGGCAGAACGATGACAACCGGTTCTGGGACGGCGGCTCCTGGCAGGATGACGAAACCTGGCTCACCTGCACCGGCACGGACTTCTGGGGCTACGGAAGCAGCAGCGTTGGCTGGTCCACCGGCCGCAGCTATACGGTCAGGGTCAAGGCGATTGACCGTGCCGGCAACGAGTCGACCGAAGCGTCGGATAGCTTCATCTATGACACTACCAGGCCCACCGTGTCGCTGGCTGATATCACGGACTTCGTCGATACCCTGGCCTCCGTGTCCGGAACGGCGTCGGACGCCGCGCCGGGCGAGCTTCACAAGGTCCAGGTAAGGATCAGCAACACTCGCACCGCTGAGTACTGGGACGGCACAGCGTGGCAGGCGACCGCGGTGTGGCTGGACGCTGCGGGCACTGCTGCCTGGAGCTACGACATCAGCGGAACATGCTGGCCGGACAGCTACTACCTGGTTACGGCCAGGGCGCTTGACAAAGCCGGGAACGCCTCGACGGTGGCCACCGAGAGCTTCGGCTATGACGCCACCGATCCCACGGTGACGCTCGATGACATTCCTGCTTTCGCCGGATCCGTGCCCTCTCTGAGCGGCACAGCAGCAGACGCCCTGGGCGTGGACTGCGCTCAGGTCCAGCTATACGAGCAGAGCAGTGAGACCTTCTGGGACGGCACCGCCTGGCAGGCGGCCGCTACGTGGTTGGACGCCGAAGGTTCGACGGCCTGGACATTCGCCATGCCCGCGCTTGTCAGTAATGAGACCTACACCGTGCGGGCGAAGGCGATTGATGATTCGGGGCGCGAATCGGCGGAGGTCTCGACCAGCTTCATCTACGACGCCACCCACCCTACGGCGTCGCTGGACGTCATTCCTAACTTGGTCACTGCGCTTGACTCCATCAGCGGTACGGCATCAGACACGCCCCCTGGAGAGCTGGACAGGGTACAGGTGCAGCTACGGAAGGGCGTCGGCAGCTACTGGGACGGCAGCAGTTGGCAGTCCGCCCCCACATGGCTGGATGCCGAAGGTGCAACGTCCTGGGCCTTTGCCTTGCCTCCGCTCGAGGACGAGGATTACAAGGTCAGCGTCAGGTCGGTGGACAGGGCAGGAAACCTGTCCATCGTCGCCTCTCAGACCTTCACCGTTGATGCGGCCAGGCCCACGGTGTCGCTTGACGGTGTGGCTGACTTCGTGAACTCACTCAGATCCGTGACCGGCACGGCAGCGGACAACAAGAGCGGCGTCGCCGTAGTCAGCATCCTCATCAAGGACCAGAGTGCCGGTACCTACTGGGACGGCGATTCATGGGAAGCCACGCCAGCGTGGGTCGAGTGTAGCGGCACCGAGTCCTGGAGCTACGACACGAGCGGCGTAGGCTGGGTCGGTGCTCACTCCTACAAGGTAACCGTGACGGCGACCGACAACGCTGGTAACGCTGTCAGTTCGGCTGACAGGCCGTCCGACACCTTCTGCTACGACACCACCATCCCCACAGTGGCCCTCGACGATATCCCGGACCTGGTGAGCCCACCCGCATCTGTAAGCGGCACCGCGGACGATACCACCCACGGGCAGGTGGAAACGGTGCAGGTGCAGGTAGGCAAAGCCACCGGCAGCGCGTACGTTTACTGGAGCGGCAGCGACTGGGTGACGCGCGCCGTCTGGGTCGACGCCGAAGGGACCGGCCCTTGGAGCTTCGCCATGCCGTCGCTGGACAGCGGTGACTATACTCTCAGGGCCAGGTCTCTGGACAGGGCAGGTAATATCTCAGCCGAGGTCGCCGACAGCTTCACCTGCGATGCGGCCGTGCCCACTGTGGCGATCGATGAAATCGGAGCGCTGCTCAACTCGCTGAGCACTGTGAGCGGCACAGCAGTGGACACGCCACCGGGGGAGCTGGAGAAAGTCCAGGTGCAAGTCCAGAGAGGCACCACCTGCTGGGACGGTAGCACCTGGCAGGGAGATGCCGCCTGGCTGGACGCGATCGGGACAGGCACATGGACGTTCGCCATGCCAAAGCTCGGAGATGGAAACTACACCGTAAAGGCCAGGGCCGTGGACACGGCTGGCAATCTGTCGAGCCAAGCGTCCGACGCCTTCTCTATCGATACGTCCCCACCGCAGGGCTACGGCCCTGTGGCCCCCGGCAACAACACCACCAACGTCTCTCTCAGGCCGCTGCTGACCTCGTCGGTGGCGGCTGACGTCACCTGCCGCCCGGTGGTGGTGCTTGAGGAGACCTACGAGTACTACCTGTTCCAGGTGGCCACCGACGATTCGTTTAGCGAGGGGCTCCAACAAAGCCAGTGGCAGGCGGAGGAGACCTGGACGCCGCCAGTCATTCTGACTCCCGGCACCACCTACTACTGGCGCGTGAGGGTGAAGGACGACCTCGGCAACGAGGGCGGCTGGTCGAGTGTATTTCGGTTCTCCACCGCGCTTGCGACCGTCGTCACGGAGGCGGAAGGTGGCCAGGTCAGCGGAATCGAGGGAAGAGTCAACCTCAGCCTGTCTCCGGGGGCCGTGAGTGGCGATGTTCAAATGTGTGTCCTGCCGCTGGACGCGCCTCCGGGCGAACCTCCCGATGGTTTCGCTCTGGGAGCAACGTTCTTTACGCTTGAGGCGTTCGACGCCAACGGCATACCGCTGAGCGCATTGAACGAAGCCTGCACCATCGTTGTCGAGTATCACGACGAGGATCTCGCAGCAGCAGAAGGTCAGCCGAGGCGCCTGTACCTGGCCCGCTGGGATGAGGCAGCAGAACGCTGGCAGCTAGTCCTGGCCGAAAGAGACGCCGATGCCCACACCGCCATCATCAATACCGCCAGCCTGGGCACATGGGGCTTTCTGATCGGGCCGCTCCTGCCTGAGGCGATAGCCGCCTGGGCGCGGGTAGCCATTGTTTTCGATGGCCTGGCCATCCTTGGCCTGTGTGGGCTGGTCGTCTGGCGGCGGTTGGCGCCCTTCGCCGGGCCGGACGTCCGGGTGACATCGGACGGGGGCGTGCTTGAAACATCGATGGTAGAGGCTGAGCGTCTTCCGCTGCTGCGCCGCTGGCAGCAGGAGAGCGAGGCCTGTGAGACGCGCGGCGACCAGCCTGGGTGGCTATCGCTGGTCCGCCGCTGGCGAAGGGGCAAAGGGGGCGGACCAGCGA
>QMOF01000100.1 GCA_003650185.1 Chloroflexota bacterium
CTGTGCCGCCTGCTTTCTCTTTCCCGTGCTGCATCTCACCTTTATTACCTCGATCGCCTGGGACTGCTGACGGCCATCTTCCCTGAGCTGGCAGCCACCAGGGACGTAGAGCAGCCGAGAGAGCACTACTGGGATGTGTTCCAGCACTCAATAGAGACGGTGGCCGCTTTTGAGCGCTTGCTCCGGGGCGTGGGCAACCAGGAGGACGCGGTCCTCAGTGAGGCGCCTCACATCCCCAGCGCCGCCGAGCACTTTGAGGAGGAGGTCAGCCATGGCGCGAGCCGGGCGGTCCTGGCGAAGCTAGCCTGCCTCCTTCATGACATCGCCAAACCGCAGACTAAGACGGTTGAACGCGACGGCAGGGTCCGCTTCCTGGGTCACACCAGGCAGGGAGCGGACATGGCCGGGGACATCCTCCAGCGGTTGAGGTTTAGCAAGAGAGAGATAAAGACTGTGCAGACGGTGATAGCTTCGCATCTCCGCTTGTGGCAGATGGGAGGAGAGGGGAGGCCCACACGGCGGGCTATCTACCGCTTCTTCCGTGACTGCGGCGACGCAAGCATCGATGTTATATTCGTGACCCTGGCCGATTTCCTGGCGGCTCGCGGGCCGGACCTCGACCTGGCGGAGTGGAAACAGCACTGCGAAATGATGCAATATATATGGTCTGAGCACGAAAAGGAGCTGGCAGTGGTACCCCCGGAGAAGCTGGTCGATGGACATGATTTGATCAGCATCTTTCATCTCGAGCCAGGTCCCAGGCTCGGCGAGCTACTGGAGGCGGTGCGTGAGGCCCAGGGGGTGGGCGAGATCACCACCAGGGATGAAGCGCTTGCGTTCGTGCGGAGGCGGCTTGCTGCCAGCGAGGTGAGCCAGACATGATGCAGACAATGAGTTGTCTCAGGGTGACGGCATAGTGAGACCGGGGCTGACGAGGAGGCTCCGGCCGAAGAGAGCACCAAGACTGAGCCGGAACACCTGGGCGCTGCTGTTGATACTGGCGCTGCTCGGCGTAGCTACCTGGCTACTTACCCCCAGCGGAAGTGCCGCTCTGGACAGGGACAAGGCCCACTGGGGAATGCGCCTTGGGCTTGACCTGGCAGGCGGAAGTCACCTGGTCTACGAGGCAGACTTTGAGGAGGGGTGGGACGAAGGCCGCAGAGCATTCGAGATGGAGAGGGCGGTCGAGACCATCCGGAAGCGTATCGACAGGTACGGGGTGACCGAGCCGATCATCCAGACGCAGGAAGGCGAACGCATCCTGATCCAACTGCCGGGCATAACCAACGTCTCCGAGGCCAAGAGCCTCATCGAGCAGACGGGCTTCCTCGAGTTCCGTGAGCCGGAAGTGAAGACCGACGGGCAGGTCGCACTGCTGAGCGACTACCTGGAGGAAGACGGGCGCACCGCGTTTTTCGATACCAGTGTGAACGTCGACCGCATATTCGCCCGCATATATCAGCCGCCTGACGAGCCCGAGGAGAAGGTCACTATTCCCTATCGCCTGGTGAGTGATGATAATGAAGGTCTGAGGTTTGTCGATCAGGACGGTGCCACCGTTGATAAGGAACAGGTGGCGGTGTGGGTGGAGGAGGAGGGGAAGAGTCCGGAAGACTTCTACTCCTGGATGCCAGCCACGGGAACGCTGATGGTTGCCGGGGAAGAGGTGAAGGAGCAGCTCACAGGCGCCTATCTGACGGAGGCGCTGCCGTACTATCCCACGCCGGAGGAGCTGGCCGCGGGCGCGGAGACATCGGTCAACCTCACCTGGAATGCTGATGGAGCCAAGCTGTTCGATCAGGTGGCTGCGCGGCTCAACCCGAACTACACACCCGGCAGTTGGAGTATAAAAGCCTGCCTGGGCATCTTCCTTGACGGGGAAGTGCTCTCGTATCCTCAGATGCTACAGAGCGAATACCATGGCAAAGGCTCCATCACCGGCAACTTCACCTGGGATGAGGCGCGACTGCTGGCTATCCAGCTCAGCTCAGGTGCACTGCCCATGCCACTGAAGCAACCGCCCCTCTACGAGTCGGAGGTGTCCGCCACTCTGGGGGCTGACTTCGTCAACAGGGCGGTCCTGGCCGGGGGTATCGGGCTGGCCATGGTGGTGCTTTTCATGACGCTTTACTACCGCCTGCCGGGCCTGCTGGCCAGCCTGGCACTGCTTGTCTACGTGGCCATTGTGCTAGCCATTTTCAAGCTGGTTCCGGTGACCCTGACCCTGGCTGGTGTGGCCGGGTTCATCCTGTCCATCGGCATGGCGGTGGATGCGAACGTGCTCATCTTTGAGCGCATGAAGGAGGAGTTGCACGGCGGGCGCACCCTGAGAGCCGCCGTGGAGACCGGCTTCGACCGCGCCTGGAGGGCCATCCGTGACAGTAACATCTCCACTTTCATCACCTGCGGCATCCTGTACTGGTTCGGCAGCAGCATCGTGGACAGCCCCCCGGTGATGGGCTTCGCCGTGACTCTGTTTATCGGGGTAGCCGTCAGCATGTTCTCCGCCATCGTGGTGACGCGCACCTTCCTGCGGCTGGCTGCGGGGCCGCGCATGGCAGGGAAGCTGGCCTGGTTCGGAGTTGAGGCAGGGCATGTTTGATTTTGTAGGCAAGAAGCGCTGGTTCCTGCTGGTGTCGGCCATATTCATCGCGGCCGGGATTGTTTCGCTTGCCCTACCGGGAGGGGTCAGGCCGGGGATCGATTTCGAAGGCGGTATGTCGGCCACTATTGGGCCAAGGGAGGGAGAGTCCCTTGAGCGTGAGACTGTTGAGGAAACACTGATCGACCTGGGCTACAGCGAGGCGGCCAGGCGTATTCAGGAGCTGAGCGAGGGTGATTTTTTCATTCGCACCCGGGAGCTGGGCGCGGAGGAGCAGCAGGAACTCAGGGACGCCCTGGAGGGAATAGGGGAAATCAGGGGATTCGGCTCCATCTCTGCGGTGATAGCTGGCGAGACGGTGCGCAATGCCGGTATTGCGGTGGGAGTGGCTGCCATCGCCATCCTGCTCTACATAACCTGGGCATTCCGCAGCATGCCCAACCCCTTCCGCTATGGCACCTGCGCTATCATAGCTCTCATCCACGATATTCTGGTGGTGCTGGCTATCTTCTCCTTCCTGGGACGGGCTTTGAACTGGGAGATCGATCCCATGTTCATCACTGCCTGCCTGGCCGTCATCGGGTACAGTGTGAACAACACCATTGTCGTTTTCGACCGGCTGCGCGAAAACATAGCCAGGGGTGCAGCCACTGGCTTTGGCACCCTGGTCAACCTCAGCCTGACTGGCACACTTGGGCGGTCTCTCAACACCAGCGCAACCACGGTCCTGGCGGTCCTGGCCGTCTACCTGTTCGTAGGCGGCAGCATTCGCACTTTCGCCATGGCACTGTTTGTCGGTATTATTGCGGGCACCTACAGCTCCCTGTTTATCGCCAGTGAGCTGCTGGTGCTGTGGGAGGGGTTGCGGTGGAGGCCATCCCTGGCGCGGGTGCCTGTCATCGGCAGACTCAGCGCAGGCCGCCGGAGGTAGAGGTGGCCATGACACTGCCGTGCTGCGGATGACATGGCTTGCCGTGATACCTCAGCCTGGACAAACCGGACTTATCAGAGCACACTGAGCAAGGAGTCTCATGCCCGTATCCAAGGAAGTACTGGACGAAATCGCCCTCAGCGAGGCGGAATACCAGCTCATAGTGGAGAGGCTGGGCAGGGAGCCCACCGAGGTGGAGCTGGGCATGTTCGGCTCGCTATGGAGCGAGCACTGCGGCTACAAGCACTCCCGGCCGCTCCTGAAGCTCTTCCCCACTACAGGTAAGCGGGTGCTGACCAGGGTGGGCGAGGAGAACGCCGGGGCGGTGGACATCGGTCACGGCCTTGCCGTGGTGATGAAGATGGAGTCGCACAACCACCCCTCCGCCATCGAGCCCTTCCAAGGGGCAGCCACCGGGGTGGGCGGGATCGTGAGGGACATCTTCACCATGGGGGCCCGGCCCATCGCCCTGCTGAACTCCCTCAGGTTTGGCCCGCTGGTGGACTGGCACAACCGCTACCTGTTCAATGGCGTGGTGGGCGGGATCGCCTCCTATGGAAACTGCCTGGGCATCCCTGACGTGGGCGGCGAGATATCGTTCGCCTCCTGCTACTCGGAGAACCCCCTGGTCAACGCCATGTGCGTTGGCATTGCCAGCAGCGACAAACTGGTGAAGGCGGTGGCGGCCGGCGCTGGCAACGTAGTCATGCTGGTAGGGGCGGATACCGGGCGGGATGGCCTTCATGGCGCCTCCGGGCTGGCTTCGCGCACCTTCCAGGAGGAGCGCGAGCTCCGCTCCGCTGTCCAGGTAGGCAATCCCTTCATGGAAAAGCTGCTGATAGAGGCCTGCCTGGAGCTGGCCGAGACCGACTGGATCGTGGGCATGCAGGACCTGGGGGCAGCAGGCCTCACCAGCTCCGCCGTGGAGAGCGCCGGAAGGGGCGGCAGCGGCATAGAGATCGACGTGGCCAGGGTACCCCGGCGCGAGCACGGTATGACACCCTACGAGGTGATGCTTTCCGAGTCCCAGGAGCGCATGCTGGTGGTGGTCAAGAAGGGTTGCGAGGACAAGGTGAAGGCCCTCTTCCAGCGCTGGGAGCTCTCCTGCGAGACCATCGGCCAGGTTACCAGGGACGGTATGGCCAGGATCAAGGATGGCGATGCGGTGGTCGCTGAGGCACCGGTAGGACTGCTGACCGACCCGCCGCTCTACCGTTTCTCGGTCAAGAAACCGGCGTGGTTGAGACAGGTCCAGAACTCAGACCTCAGCCATATCCCTGATCTACGTCCGGAGGAGTGCCAGGGTGCTCTTTTCACCCTTCTGGCCTCGCCCAACATCGCCAGTAAGCACTGGGTCTATCGGCAGTACGATCACCAGGTACAGACCAACACCGTGGTCCCGCCGGGCGGTGACGCCGCTGTGCTGCGCGTCAAGGGTACAGGGACGGCCATCGCCCTGACCAGCGACGGCAACGGGCGGTACTGCTATCTTGACCCCTACCAGGGCGGAGCGATAGCGGTGGCGGAGGCGGCGCGCAACCTGGCCTGCACCGGGGCGCAGCCTGTGGCCATGACCAACTGCCTGAACTTCGGCGACCCTGAGAACATGAGTGTCTACTACCAGCTGAAGGAATGCATCAGGGGTATGGCCGCTGCCTGCCGCAAACTCGGCATCCCGGTCATCAGCGGCAACGTCAGCCTGTACAACGAGACCAGGGGCCAGGCTATCTACCCCACGCCGGTGGTAGGTATGCTCGGCCTGATCTTCAACGTGTACAGGCACTGCAATATTGGCTTCAGGGACGAGGGGGACCTGGTCTTTCTGCTCGGAGGCGACGGCAGCCCGGGGTTGGCCGGTAGCGAGTACCTGGAGGCGATACGTGGCGTGGTGGCGGGGAGGCCGTCGATAGACCTGGGCCTTGAGAAAAGGGTGCAGCGGTGCTGTCTCGACCTGGTCCGACGGGGCGTGATCAAGTCGGCCCACGACTGCTCTGATGGGGGCCTGCTGGTGGCCCTGGCGGAGTGCTGCATAGCCAGGGGGAGAGGCCTTGAGGGGCGCTGGGGAATAGACGGGAGAGCGGACGCTGCCCTGTTTGGAGAGTCCCAGTCTCGGATCGTGGTGTCGGTGTCGCCTGAGAAAGAGGGGGCACTGCGGGAACGGGCGGGCCGTCGTGGCGTGCCGCTGAGAAAGATGGGCGTGGTCAGAGGGCACAGGCTGGTTGTTGATGGCCTGATCAATGCCTCAGTGGACGAAATGGCAGCCGTCTGGCGGAATGCGCTTCCCCGGCTGCTACTGCCGGGTAGCTGACGCTTTCGTCGATGGAGAGGAGATGAGCAAGTGGACCGTGAAACGGCTTTGAGTTCCATCAAGGCGAACGTAGAGAACGACAATCTGATAAAGCACATGCTGGCCACCGAGGCTATTATGAGGGCCCTGGCCAGGAGGCTGGGCGGCGACGAGGAGGAGTGGGCGCTGGCCGGACTGCTGCATGACATTGATGTGGAGCTGACCGAGGAGGCACCCGAGACCCACGGCAAGCTGGGGTCTGACCTGGCCAGGGAGTTGGGGGCCTCAGAGGCGGTGTGCCGCGCTATACTGTGCCACAATGAAGTGCACGGTGTCCCCTGTGACACCACCATGAGCCGGGCCCTGTTCTGTACCGATCCCCTTACCGGTCTGATCACGGCCGCCGCTTTGGTGCGGCCAGACAAGAAGCTCGAAGGTGTGTCGGTCGAGTCCCTGATGAAGCGTTTCAAGGAGAAGCGGTTTGCCGCCGGGGCCAAGAGGGAGAACATCGCTACCTGCGAGCAGATCGGACTGGAGTTGAAGGAGTTCATCAGCCTGGGGCTGGAGGCCATGAAGCGTATCGCCCCCGAGCTGGGCCTCTAGCTTCAAAGGCCTGGCTTCGCCTCCTTTCCGCACCCTACGCCGCCATCCCCAGTCGGGCTAGCTCATGGAGATCTGCGATCCCTCGGCAGTCTTGGTCACCTCGATGCGCACCGGAAAGGCTTCCTTGACGTCCTCCAGGTGGCTGATGACGAATATCTTCTTGAAGTCGTCCTGGATCGAGTTGATGGCCTCGATCAATTTGACCAGGCCGTTGCTGTCCTGTGTGCCGAAGCCCTCATCGATGAAGAGGGTGGGTAGGGGGGCGCCAGCCCGCCTGGCCAGCAGCTTGGAAAGGGCGATGCGCAGTGCCAGGTTGATGCGGAAAGCCTCGCCGCCGCTGTACATCTCATAGCTCCGGGTACCCAACTCATCGCGTATCTTTATTTCCAGCGTCTCCACCACGTCGCCTTTCCTCGTCTCCCGCTGAGTGGCAATGCCTACCCGCATTCGGTCTCCGGTCATCCTGCTCAGCAGCCGGTTGGCTTCGTGCTCGATCTCGGGCAGGGCTGTTTCTATAAGGAACGCCTGAATTCCTTTCTTTCCAAAGGCTTCGGCCAGCTCCTCATAGACCTCCTTCTCCCTCAGGGTGCTCAGTAAAGACTGCTCCCTTTCCTTTTTCCTGACTTCCAATTGAGCACAGTACTCGATCCTCTCCTGCAGAGCTATCTTCCGGTCCCTTACCTCGGTTTGCCGTTGACGAACAGAGGCATAGTCCTCCTCGGCCTGGGCAAGCTCGCGCAGCAGCCCAGGGAGTGCGCCGATCTCCCCGGTCAAGGCTGTCATCTTCTCAGTGTTCGTCTCGATGGTTGACTCCCATACGGTAACAGCGTCCTTCGCCTGCTCCAGCGCGGTCCTCTCGGAAGGGAGGGCTCTCTCAGCCTCTTCCAGCCTCCTGTGCAACTCTTCGTAATGGGCGAGTTCGCTTAAGAGGTCTCGTACCTGCTGGTGTCTTTGGGCGTCGTAGTCCAGGGCTGCTATCTGCTGGTCCACCTCTGCCAGCGCTTGCTTTTCTGCCAGCGCATACTCTCCTTTGTCCAGCTCCTCCTCCACCTCAGCCAGGCGCGCACGCACTCTGGTCACCTCGGTTGCGGCCTGCTTGCTCAGAGAGACCTCATTCTCCAGGCTCGCTATCTGGCGCTGGGCCGAGCTACGCTCCTGGTCCAACGTAGACTCCAGTTGGGCCACGGCGCGTGCTATCTCCCGGTGCTTATTCACCTTCTCCCTTATTTGTTCTTCGGTCCGGCGTTGCTGATCCAGCTTGGCACTAGTCTCTGCCCTATACTTGTCCTCTATCCTCTGCCTGCCGTCTGCGCCCAGATCCGTTTCACACAGGGGGCACGTGGCGTCGCCCTTGGCCAGCAGGGCCAGGCAGGAGAGGGTGGCCCAGCTTGAGAAGCGGTTGGAGCACGGCCGGCAGAAGGCGCAGGACATCGCTGCCGATATC
>QMOF01000101.1 GCA_003650185.1 Chloroflexota bacterium
GCCGCATAGCCGTCTGGGCACGGTGTCAGATGCCTGACCTGACACCCATCAGACCTGCCTTTTACACCACGGCACCAACCCCCAACATCCCCCTGTAGGAGAGCCTTTCCAGGCTCGACCGTCCGGTGCCGACATGGCACGACGCCTCTCCGTGGGCTTGGCCTCCCTCCTACCACCGCGATCGACCCCAGAAGGGGTCTCCTACACACGATCCCTGCCCCGCCCTTCGCGGCAGCCAGATGCCCCTTTTCGTGCCCGTCAGGTCCCTGACCTGACGGGGCCGTCGGCTGCTCGTCGGGGTGGAAAGGCTCCGGGTCGGGTGGGGGCACCCGACAACCACACAAAATCAATCACAACTCCTTGGATAAGGCCCCCCGGGGTCAACAACAGGCCAACCGGGTTGGCAGAAGAAGGACGATATCGCTCCGGGCAGCCCTCGCTAGTCCTCCAGGCCGAAACAATCCACAGATCTGGGCACCGTGCGTAACCTTGTTGGCCGAAGGCGATTATGGCATAATTAGTCCTTAACACCATACTCATGGGAATGTGGTGCAGAGGTATCAGAGGCGCAACCCAGGTGGACGCCAACACCAGTGAGGCGATCCTGGCGGGAACCAAGGAGCTTCTGCAGCGTATGGTCGACTCCAACCAGATAGACAAGGAGTCGGTGGCCTGTGTGTTGCTCACTGCCACGCCAGACCTCAACGCGGAGTTTCCCGCGCTGGCAGCCCGCCAACTGGGTTGGACCGATGTGGCCCTGATGTGCGGACAGGAAATGGGGGTGCCGCACGGCCTGCCGCGGTGTATCCGGATACTCATCCTGTACAACACCGACAAGAGGCCGGAGGAGATCACCCACGTGTATATCAGGGGTGCTGAAGGGCTAAGAGAAGACGCTGGTAAGTGAGGGGGCAGGACATGATTGTAGTGATGGACAAAGACTCGGGCGACGACGAGATTGCTCAGGTCGTCAAGCGGCTGGAGGCGGCCGGTCTGAAGGGGCACTTGTCAAAGGGCGTGGAGCGGACGGTGATCGGTGTCGTCGGCGTGGCCACGGGTCTGCCGGAGCTGCGCGAGTCGCTCGCGCTCATGCCGGGTGTTGAGAACGTGGTACCCATCAGCAAGCCCTACAAGCTTTCCAGCCGGGAATTCAAGGCTGAGGACACCGTCATAGAAGTCGGCGGCGTCAGTATCGGAGGAGACCAGGTGGTGGTGATGGCGGGTCCGTGCGCTGTGGAGAGCGAGGAGCAGGTGATGAGTACGGCGCGAGCGGTGAAGGCGGCGGGGGCAAGCGTACTACGCGGTGGGGCCTTCAAGCCGAGTACGTCGCCCTACAGCTTTCGCGGCCTGGGCGAGGAAGGTCTGAAGATACTGGCCCACGCCAAGGCGGAAACGGGGTTGCCCCTGGTCACTGAGGTGCTCACCCCGGGTGATGTTGAGCTTGTGGCCCGCTACGCCGACATCCTCCAGGTTGGAGCGCGTAACATGCAGAACTTCATCCTGCTGGATGAGGTGGGAAAGGCAGGAAAGCCCGTTCTGCTGAAGAGGGGTATGTCGGCCACCATCCAGGAATGGCTCCTGGCAGTGGAATATGTCCTGTCCCAAGGAAACCGTCAGGTAGTCCTGTGCGAGAGGGGCATCAGGACCTTTGAGACCCACACCAGGAACACACTGGACGTGAGTGCCGTCCCCAGTATCCAGAAACTGAGCCACCTGCCCATCATCGCCGATCCGAGCCACGGCACCGGGAGGTGGGAACTGGTCACTCCCATGGCACTGGCTTCTGTAGCTGCTGGGGCCCATGGTCTGCTGATAGAAGTCCACCCCACTCCGGACACCGCCCTGAAGGATGGCGCCCAGTCCCTCACCTTTGCGCATTTCGATGAGCTCATGGCCCGACTGGCACCAGTGGCTGCTGCGGTAGGACGCCGGTTGGCATTGAAAGGAGCATGAAGCGAAACGAGCCATGCAGATCGAGGACGAGCTTGCCAGTTTTGCCCCTGAGCGAGACACGGTGCTCACCGTCGGAGTCTTCGACGGCGTGCACCAGGGACACCAGCAACTGATCGAATACGTCAAGAGGCAGGCCCTGGCCGGGGACTACATCCCCGGCGTGGTGACCTTCCGCAACCATCCCCTGGAGGTACTGTCGCCTCAGACACGCCTGCCGCGGCTCACCAGGCTGGAGGAGAGGATCTCCTTGCTCCGGCAGTTGGGGGTCGAGCTGGTGGTGGCCCTGTCGTTCACACCCGAGCTGTCCCAGCTTTCGGCCCGGGAGTTCGTCACCCTGCTGCAGAAGCATCTGAGGATGCGGGGGCTGGTTGTCGGCCCCGATTTCGCCCTGGGTAGAGACAGACAAGGAGACCTGTATAATCTCCGCATCCTGGGGAAGGAGTTCGGTTTCTGGGTCGAAGCCATCCCCCCAATGCTGATGAATGGAGAGGTGGTCAGCAGCACCTCCATACGCCATGCCCTGACCCGAGGCGACGTGTCCAAGGTGAGGCGGTTCCTGGGGCGCCCCCACGCCCTCAGCGGCACCGTGGGGCGCGGTGCAGAACGAGGCAGGCAACTGGGCTTCCCCACGGCCAACCTGGAGGTCAACTCCAGCCAGGCTGTCCCGAGCGACGGCGTCTATGTCACCAAAGCCCATCTCGGGAACCACGTCTATCCTTCGGTGACCAACATCGGCACACGTCCTACTTTCGGTGGCGGGGAGCGCATCATAGAGGTCTATCTGGTGGGGTTTGAAGGTGACCTCTATGAGCGGCCGCTCCGGCTTGAGTTGATAGAGCGCCTGCGCCCCGAGAAGCGGTTCTCCAGCCCGGAGGAGCTACAGGCCCAGATAGGCCGGGACGTGGAGCAGGCCATGTCGATACTGGAGAGCACGGACAGATGACCACCGCCAAGCTGGGGCCCCTGCTGCGCCGGGGGGTGGCCGAGATCATCGTGGAGCAGGAACTGGTGCGGATGCTGGAGTCGGGAAAGCCGCTCCGGCTGAAGCAGGGTTTCGACCCCAGTTGTCCCGATATCCACCTGGGCCACGTGGTGGGACTGCGCAAGCTGCGCCAGTTCCAGGAGATGGGCCACCAGGTCATCCTCATCGTCGGCGACTGGACGGCCCAGATCGGGGACCCCAGTGGCGAGTCCGTCACCCGGCCCATGCTCACCGCGGAGCAGGTGAAAAGCAACGCCGAGACATACCTCCAGCAGTTCTTCAAAGTGGTGGATAAAGAGAAGACTGAGGTGAAATGGCAGAGCGAGTGGTTCGGCAACTTTGACCTGGCCGACGTTGTCAGGCTGACCAGCAAGTTCACCGTGGCCCAGTTCCTGGCCCGGGAGGACTTCGGCAAGCGCTACAGGGAGGGCCGCCCGATCGCCATCACCGAGCTGCTGTACCCTCTGCTACAGGCGTACGACTCGGTGGCTATCGAGGCTGACGTGGAGTTCGGCGGCATCGACCAGAAGTTCAACTGCCTGGTGGGCAGAGAGCTTCAGGCGATGATCGGTCAGCGCCCTCAGCAGATATTCCTGGTGCCGCTGCTGGTGGGCACGGACGGTACCAAGAAGATGAGCAAGAGTTTGGGCAACTACGTCGGGGTGACAGACCCGCCCAACGACATGTACGGCAAGCTGATGTCCATCCCCGATGACCTTATCATACCCTATTTCGAGCTGCTGACGGATGTCCCTGACGCCGAACTTGGAGAGATGGCGCAGCAGATCGAGTCCGGCTCGGTCAATCCCATGCTGCTCAAGAAGCGCCTGGCCGGTGACATCGTGACCCAGTTCCACGGTGACGCAGCGGCGAAGGATGCGGCCGAATACTTCGTCAGGGTAGTCCAGAGAAAAGAGGTGCCCGAAGAAGACATCCTCTTGCATCGGACGCGCCTGGCTGACAGCGTCAAGGTGGACGATGTTCTCCTTGCCACCAAGCTGGTAAAGAGCCGCAGCGAAGCACGCCGATTGCTGACTCAGGGTGCCATTGAGCTCGACGGAGAGAAGGTCGGCAGCAACGTGGTGACGGCGTGTGACGGCAGCGTGCTGAAAGTAGGCAAACGCCGCTTTGTGAAGCTGATTGACACACCTGGTTGACGTTCCGACCGGGCCTGGAAAGGTCCTCCTACGCCGTAGGAGGACCTTTCTGGGGTCGGTCCAGTCCGGAGACTAGACGAAACAGTACTCTAACCTTCAGAGGGGGGCACAAGATGCAGTTGCGTATTCCCGGTCCAACACCCTGCCCTGAGGAGGTCCTTCAGGCGCAGACCAGGCAAATGATCAACCACCGCGGCAAGGAGTTCGGCGACCTGCTCCAACGCGTCACCGGGCAACTCAAGCGGTGCTTCCAGACCGAGGGCGACGTCCTCATCCTGACCGCGTCAGGCACCGGTGCAATGGAGGCCGCCGTGGTCAATACGCTGTCGCCGAGCGACAGAGTGCTCTCCGTCTCCGTCGGCGTCTTCGGCGACCGCTTCGCTGACATCGCCGAGCAGTTTGGGGCCGAGGTCAAGAGGCTTCGCTTCGAGAACGGCTCCGCCGCCGACCCCGACACGGTGCGTCGCACTATCAAGGCCGAGTCGCCCTTCAAGGCAATGCTGGTTACCCACAACGAGACCTCCACCGGCCTGACCAACGACCTGGCCTCCCTCAGCGCCGTGGCAAAAGAGTTCGACCTGCTGCTCCTGGTCGATGGCATTAGCAGCGTCGGCTCCATCGACCTTCCCGTGGACCGGTGGCAGTGCGACGTGGTTGTCACTGCCTCCCAGAAGGGATGGATGACGCCTCCGGGTCTGGCCATGGTCAGCGTCAGCCAGAAGGCATGGAAGGCCCACGAGCAGGCGAAGATGCCCCGCTTCTACTGGGACTTCGGCAAGGCCAAGCGGTTCCTGGAAGAGAAATCCGAGACGCCCTGGACACCGGCCGTGTCTACCTTCTATGCCCTGGGCGTGGCCCTGAACATGGTGGAGCGGGAGACCCTGCCCAACATCTTTGCCCGGCACGCCCGTGTAGCCAAAGCAGCCAGGGACGGAGTCAAGTCGCTCGGCCTGTCTATTTTCCCGGACGAGGCCTTTGCCTCCAACACCATCACCGCTGTGAGAGCCCCCGAGAAGGGCGATGTGAAAGAGTTGCTGCGAATACTCAGAGAGGAGCACAAGGTGGTGCTCGCCGGAGGCCAGCGGGAACTGGACGGCAAGATCTTCCGCATCGGCCACCTGGGGCTGGTAACGGAGGCCGATATGGCAGAGGTCATGTCGGCTCTGAAGACCACCCTGCCCCGAGTAGCAGCGTAGCCCTGGCAGCGGCCCGGCTCGAAGTTTGGGCCCCAGGCATGCTAGAATACTACGCCGGAGCAGGTCGGCCCGCTCCTTGGGCAGGCATGTCAGCGGACAGGAGACTATGAAAGTACTGGTTACGGAGCAAATCGCCAGCGAGGGGTTGGACATACTCCGCGCCAAGGCCGAGGTGGACGTGCGCCTGCGGCCGGACCCGGGGGAGCTGGTCTCGCTTATAGGCGACTACGAGGCACTGGTGGTGCGCAGCGAGACACGGGTTACCCGGGAGGTTATCGAGGCGGGCAGGAAGCTCCAGGTCATCGCCCGCGCCGGCGTAGGCGTGGACAACATCGACATCGATGCGGCCACGCAACGGGGTATCGTAGTGGTCAACGCGCCTGCGGCCAATACCATCGCTGCGGCCGAGCACACCGTCGCCCTGATGCTGGCGCTGGCTAGGCACATTCCCCAGGCCCACGCTCACCTGGCCGCCGGCACCTGGGCGCGTAGCAACTTCATCGGGATAGAGGTGAGGAACAAGACGCTGGGTATTGTTGGTCTGGGCAACGTAGGCTCGGAGGTGGCCAGGAGGGTGCAGGGCCTCCAGATGAAGGTCATCGCCCACGATCCCTTTGTGTCGCCGGAGTACGCTCACAACCTAAGGGTGGAGTTGGTCTCTCTGGAGCGCCTGCTCAGGGAGTCGGACTTCATCACCCTGCACCTGCCTCTGACGGACGCGTCCAGAGGGCTGATTGGCGCCAGGGAACTGTCGCTGGTCAAGCCTTCGGTCCGGATCATAAACTGCGCTCGCGGTGGCCTGATCGACGAAGAGGCGCTTTGCCGAGCAATCGAGGAAGGGCGGGTGGCCGGCGCCGCCCTGGACGTCTTCTCCCAGGAACCACCGGTGGGGAGCCCTCTGCTCAGGAACGAGAGAGTGATCTGCACGCCGCACCTTGGGGCCTCCACTCACGAGGCACAGGTGTCCGTTTCTGTGGAAGCTGCCGAGCAGGTGGTGGAAGTGCTGAAGGGCCGGCCGGCTAGGTATGCGGTGAACGCACCGCTCATACCGCCTGAGACCCTCGCCTTTCTGGGGCCCTTTTTCGATGTCGCCTCCACGGTGGCCAGGGTGGCGGCACAACTCCAGGAGGGGCAGGCCGGCAGCATCGACATAGTCTACGAGGGCGACATCGCCAACTACGACGTCACGACGCTCAAGGCTGCCGTGATCGGCGGCCTACTGGAAGGCATCAGCGAAGAACGGGTGAACGTGGTCAATGCGAACATGATCGCGCAGAGGCGTGGACTCAAAGTGACCGAACACAAAGACCCGGCTTGCGAGAATTACTCCAGTCTCATCACTGTGTCGGTTAACACCAGCTCCGGCACCACGACGGTGGCCGGCACGGTGATGCGCGGGGAGCAGCATATCGTGAGGGTGGGCGACTACTGGATTGACGTAGTGCCCAAGCGGGGCAGCTACTTCCTGTTCAGCGATCACCGGGACCGCCCGGGGCTGATCGGGGCGGTCGGCATGGTGACCGGTCAGGCCGACATCAACATCAGCTCAATGCAGGTGGCCCGGCTCCAGGCCAGGGGAGACGCCCTGATGGTGCTGGAGCTGGACGAACCGCTGAGGGACGAGCACATCCGGCAGTTGCTGGCCATACCCGACCTGTACACCGCCAAGGTGGTGAAGCTGTAGGCCAGTTGGTGGCAGCGCTGGCTACCCCAGAGCCAGGTCAACGCCGGAAAAGATAAACCAGGCCCCAAACCCTGCCAGGATGAGGGCGCATATCCCGAAAACGACGCGGTGCACCGCGGGCGTCCACAGCCGCTTCGACTTGAATACCACATAGGAGATAAGCAAGAGCCAGGCCGCGTCAGACAGCCAGTGCGTGGCCCCCAGGGCGGCCACGCCGCCGCCGCCGAACTCTCGGGCGTCGGCCAGCAGCGCGGCGCCTATGGTCGCCCACCACATATAGTAATACGGGTTGGTGGCGGTCGTTATCGCCCCGGCCGTTATGGCACCCCTTCCCGGGTTGGCTTGGCTCGCGTTGACAGACTCAGGCCGATGTCTGAGCACGCTCAGTGCCATCCAGAGCAACATAAGTCCTCCGGCCAGTCCCACCGCCATCTTCACGTCGGTACGGTCCAGGAAATGGGCAAAGCCGAAGTAGATGAGGAGAAGTGTGGGTAGCTCGACCAGACCGTGGCCGATGGCAACAAAAGCCCCGGCCGCCTTGCGCTCTGCCCCCTTGGCAATGGTCACCGCAGTCACCGGCCCGGGCATCATGACGCCACTCAGGGATATGGCTAGGACACTGACGAGAAAGAGGGGCAAGTCCACAGTCTGGGGGACATTATAGCAGACGGCCTCGAGTAGGGACTCAAGCCCGGATGGTCATCTCACTGCTCCGTTGACCGAGTCTTGTGGTGATGCTAGAATCGCAACTGGCGGGTGCCCATCCACGCGCCGTGACACAGCCTCCCTGCACAGGCCTATGCCAGCCTATGGGGCTGTAGCTCAATTGGGAGAGCGCCTCCCTTGCACGGAGGAGGTCAGGGGTTCGAATCCCCTCAGCTCCAC
>QMOF01000102.1 GCA_003650185.1 Chloroflexota bacterium
GCCTCTGGAAGGCGCGGTGGGTGGCGTGCGGGAGCGTATTCTGAGTCGCGGAGGCTAGGTCCGGCTGGGCGGTACAGCAGAAAAGTAAGCGAGTGTTGAGGGCTGGTCAATGCAACAGGTGGGGCGCCAGATACAGGCAGCGGCCACCGGGTCTGCCTTCTCCAGGGCATGGCGGCGTGGTGCGGGGTTGGTTTTTTGTCTCCTGGTAGCTGTCCTGCTGAGCTCATTGCTATCTCTGGGCAACCCGCCTGGCACGTCCGGTGCAATAGCCGCGGCAAGTCACGCAAGCGTCATCGTCGGTTTCCGGGCTGACGTCCCGCCACTCGAACGGGTGGCGCTGGTATGGAAGCACGGCGGCTGCGTGGTCAGGGCGAACGAGACCCTCGGCTTCGTGGTGGCCAGCGTTGACGAGCCGGCCTCGTTCATGGGGCGGATCAGCCAGGAATCGGAGGTGAGGTACGCTGAGCCCAATTCCAGGGTTCGGGCGATGTATACACCGGATGACCCCCAGTATGACCAGCAATGGGCCCTGCCCGATATCAAGGCAGACCTAGCGTGGGACGTGACAATGGGCAGCAAGGAGATCACCATAGCCATCGTCGACAGCGGGATTGACTACGACCATCCCGACCTGGCGGGCAATTACGTCAGCGGCGGCTATGATTGGGTGAATGACGACAACGACCCGTGGGACGATGAGGGGCATGGCACGATGTGCGCCGGAGTTGCTGCCGCCGTCACGGGTAACGGCGTCGGCGTGGCCGGTATCGCCCAGGTCAACGTGATGGCAGAGAAGGTGCTTGACCATACAGGTACAGGTGATGCCGCCGACGTGGCGGAGGGCGTTCAGCATGCGGTGGACCAGGGCGCGAACATCATCAGCCTGAGCCTTGGGCAAGACTCCCCCAGCAGTGCAGTGGGGCAGGCCTGTCAGTATGCCTGGGACCACGGCTGCCTGGTGGTGGCTGCTGCCGGAAACGATGGCGAGGACAGCGTCCTGTACCCCGCGGCGCGCGAGACGGTAGTGTGCGTTGGGGCCACGGACAAGAGCGACCAGCACTGCTCTTTCAGTCACACGGGGCCCGAGATGGAGCTTTCGGCGCCGGGTGTGAGCATATTGTCGACCGATCTGGATGACGGTTATGCCACCGCCCAGGGAACGTCGATGGCTGCTCCTCACGTGGCCGGTGTAGCCGCGCTGGTGTGGTCGGCTGGCCCCGCGCTCACCAACCAGGAAGTCAGGGATATCCTGACGCAGACGGCCGATGACCTCGGCCCGGAAGGCTGGGATGAGCAGTTCGGCTACGGAAAGGTGGACGCCCAGGCAGCCCTGAGCGCCGTGCCGCCGAGCGTGGATTTGGTTGACCCCGACCAGGGCAACCAGGGCGAGAGCCTCAGCGTCACAGTCGCAGGCAGCAATCTCCTCGAGGCCATTTCGTTGGACTTTGGTGCCGGGATAACGGTCGATGGCTTCACTGCGGAAACCACAGAGATATCCGCCGACATTTCAATTGCTGAGGACGCACCCCTCGGTTCCAGGGACGTGACCGTCACCACGCCAGCCGGAAGCAACACCCTCGCGGACGGCTTCACGGTGGTTGCTGCCACCCCACCCGAGACACCGGACAACCTGCAACCCGAGGACAGTGTCACCGGTGTCAGCCTGACTCCTACCCTGGCGTCCTCCCTGTTCTCAGACCCTGGGGCAGACGATACCCATGCGGCATCGCAGTGGCAGGTGAGCACCACCCCCGGCTCCTACTCCGGGGACGCACTAGTGTACGACAGCGACGCTGATGCCGCCAACCTGACCGAGATCACACTGCCGCCGGATATCCTGACAGGACACGCCATCTACTACTGGCGCGTGAGACACCGGGACAACCACGACGCCTGGTCCGACTGGTCAGACGAGACCTCCTTCACTACCGCCAGCCAGCCCCCCACCACCCCGACCAACCAGTCCCCCGTTGACGGGGCGACGGGCGTCAGCCTCACCCCTGTGCTGGAAGCATCGTCCTTCTCCGACCCGGACCCGGGCGATGCCCACTCGGCGTCTCAGTGGCGGATATCGACGGACTCCGGAGGCTACTCCAGCCCGGTGCTGGATGTTACCGTCGATACTGGCGATCTGACCCGGTATAGCGTCCCTGAAGGCACCCTGGGCTACAGCACAACATACTACTGGCAGGTAAGGTACCAGGACGATCACAATACGTGGTCCGACTGGTCAGACGAGACCTCCTTCACCACTCTCAACCGGCCCCCATTGCAGCCGTTCAATGTGTCACCGTGGAACGGTGAGACGGGAGTCAGCCTCACCCCGACACTCGTTTCCACCGAGTTCATTGATCCTGATGCCGGGGATCTCCACGTCGCCTCCCAGTGGCAGGTGACTCTCACCAGGGATGACTATGAGTATCCCGTTTATGATAGCGGGATTGCCTACGCCGCCCGTACCAGCGTGACCCTGCCGGCAGGCAGGTTGACATTTGCCACCAAGTACTACTGGCATGTACGGCACCGGGACAATCATAAAAACTGGTCTCCCTGGTCTGAGGAGACAGCCTTCACCACCCTGAGTCAGGCGCCCGACCAGCCTGACAACCTGTCCCCGGCCGACGGCGTTGCCCAGGTCAGCCTGGCGCCCACCCTCCAGTCCTCCCCGTTCTCTGACGCTGATGAGGGTGACAGCCATGCTGTCACCCACTGGGAACTGACCTCGTCACAGGGAGACTACTCGGCCCCCCTGTTCGATGCCGTGGTACAGAGCGGCGAAGGCGCTGACCTGACCAGCGTGGCCGTTCCTTCAGGCGAGCTGGATTACCGCACCACGTACTACTGGCGCGTGAGGTACCAGGACAGCTACGGCACCTGGTCGGAGTGGTCGGAGGAGACATCTTTCACCACCGTCCCGGACTCCAGCCCGCCCGTAACGCCGGTAGTAGACGACTACGGTGAGGATACGGCGAGCGCGTCAGAACTCCAGGCCCGCTGGACCTCGTCAGACCCCGAATCCGGCATCGCCGAATACATGTATGCCATCGGCACCTCGCCGGGTGAGACGGATGTGGTCGACTGGACGTCGGCGGGCACCGACACCGAGGTGGCCTGCACCGGGCTCACGCTGACCTCAGGCACCACCTATTACTTCGCTGTGAAGGCACGGAACGCGCACGGGGTGTGGAGCGAGGTAGGAGTGAGTGACGGCATCATGGTCATGGATGGCCAGCCACAGGATGACGGCGGCCAGGCCACAGATGGTGGCGGTGACCAGGAAGAGGAGCCCGACGACGAGGCGACCACCGGGTTGGGCGATTGTGCCTGCTTGCCCGTTACGCAGGCCCTGTCGGGAACATCTCTTCTGCTGGGCTGGGTGGTGTTTGGCCTTAGCTGGTGGGCCGGCTACGGCGTGGTACGGAGGATGGGCCGCTGCAAGAGGGGCACGAGCACTTCCGCGGGCGGTCACCTCGGCGACACCGCAGGCTGACTCACGTGGCTACCCCCGGGGCCTTTAGGGTGCGGCAGGTCTGAGCTTGCCTCTCTCGACCTGGTTCAGCGGCAAGTTTCTGACGAAGGACCATAGCAGCCCCAGGATGCCTTCCAGTCCCAGCAGGCGTGCTCCTCTCCGTATCACCCTGCCGTGCCGGTCGAAGCAAAAGTCGGGGGACTGAGCCAGCCGTTCCGGGATGCGCCTGGACTCCGCCGTCTCGAACAACCATTCGATTTGCCTGTCGTTCAGCCTCTCGAAAAACCAGCGCGCCCTCCGGCCTGCCTTCAGTTCTGCGGACAGCATTGCCCGCCATCCTCTGTCGTATCTGGCAAGGGCGGTGGCGGTGAAGTCGTTGCGCCGCAGTGCCTCCTCTAGGGTATCGGCCGCCACCTGGGCCGAGAGAAGGCCATAGTAGATACCACCGCCCGTGGTCGGCTTGACCTGTCCGGCCGCGTCTCCCACCAGCAACACCCTGTGCCCTGATGTTCGGTGCGCTGGTTCCAGCGGGACCCCGCCGAAGCTAATAGTGGCCTGGCAGGAAGCCACCTTGCCCTGTTCCACCAGGCTGCGCAGAAAGCACCTCAGACGTGCGCCGGTATGCTGCCGAGACAGGAGACCGGCCAGGGCTCTGTTATCTGAGGTAGGCACCACCCAGGCGAAGAAGCCCGGTGCTGTGCGGCTGCCGAAGTAGACCTCCACCTCCTGGGTCCCGTTTGTCTCCACCTGGGACTGGGCGCCCATGGCGAAGTCGCCATGGGCGCCCAGTCCCAGGTTCCTGGACAGCCTGGAGCCGAAGCCGCAGGCTATGACAGCCGTCTTCGCCCGAACATTCAGGGAGCGTCCGTTGACCGCGACCCTGGCGTGAATGGAGTCGTCCGCTGCCACGATATCGGTCACCCGGCTGCCTAGCCAGTACTCCGCACCTTGCTCCTGTGCGCTCCTGGCCAGTGCAGCGTCCAAGGCCAGGCGGTCCAGGATGTAGGCCTGAGTGGTTGCTGCCTCCACGCGGAGACACCGGCCCGATGGGGCGAAGAACCTGGCAGACCTGGCCTCCCTCAGGACCGCAGTGCTGCAAACGGGAAAGGCGTCAAAGCAGTCCTTTCCCACTATACCGGTGCAGCAGGTCGCCTTGCCGATCCGGTGGTTTTGCTCGAAGACGACTACCTTGCGTCCCGCGGCGGCCAGTCTGCTGGCAACATAGCTCCCAGTCGGGCCTGCGCCGACCACGAGTACATCGTACAATTCGACACTCCCGCTCTTACCAGAATGGTACTATGCCATGTTCGTGTTGTAAACACCTGACCGATTGTGGTATGTTTGGCTACTTGCTAAAACGGCGACAGGGGCTATAAAATAAAAAGTAAACTAGCATGGACAGAATTGGAAGCGAGTATTCGGAGTTGAGTGGCACTAGTATCGTGGGGGATTGGTGCTTGTAAGGTCGCACTCTTTCGAGGGATAGGAGGCCAGGATGGAAAAGGGAACGTGGAGTGTGAAGACAGGGCTTGCCCAAATGCTTAAAGGCGGAGTGATCATGGACGTGGTCACGCCGGAGCACGCAAAGATAGCCGAGGAGGCCGGTGCGTGCGCGGTAATGGCACTGGAGCGGGTCCCGGCTGATATTCGCGCTGCCGGTGGGGTGGCCCGGATGGCCGATCCTGAGGTGGTCCTGGCCATAATGGAGGCAGTGAGCATTCCGGTGATGGCCAAGTGCCGCATTGGGCATTTCGTTGAGGCACAGGTGCTGGAGGCCCTGGGGATAGACTTCATCGACGAGTCCGAGGTGCTTACTCCGGCTGACGAGGCCCATCACATCTGGAAGCACGACTTCAAGGTCCCGTTCGTCTGCGGCTGCCGTGACCTGGGCGAGGCGCTGCGGCGGATAGCTGAGGGTGCGGCCATGATACGCACCAAGGGCGAGGCTGGCACCGGTAACATCGTGGAGGCCGTAAGGCATATGCGGGCGGTCATGGATGGCATCAGGAAGCTGGTCAATATGCCAGAAGAGGAACTGGTAGCGGAGGCGAAGTCTCTGGGAGCGCCTCTGGAAGTGGTGCTTCAGGTCCGCCAGGAGGGCAAGCTGCCGGTGGTCAATTTCGCCGCTGGTGGAGTAGCCACCCCGGCGGATGCGGCGCTGATGATGCAGCTCGGTGCCGATGGCGTATTCGTTGGCTCGGGTATCTTCAAGTCTGACGACCCGGAGGCCAGGGCAAAGGCCATCGTCAAAGCTACCACTCACTATCGGGATGCTGGAATCATCGCCGAGGTATCCAGGGGCCTGCGCGGCGCGATGCCTGGGCTGGACATAAAGGCGATTCCCAAAGAGGAGCTGCTGGCAACCAGGGGTTGGTAGACCGTCGCTCATGATCCGTTCATTTCTTCCCACCGACCTGCTGGCGATCCTTCTCCAGGACGGATCACTGTCGGACATGGCCAGGACATGGGACGGCATGTGTAGGACCAGGAGCAGGCTTCTTACCTTGAGTGGCCTTCTGGTGCTATCTTTGAATCCCCGTGACAGGCGGAGGACCTGGGTCTGGGCCAACGGGTTTGGCTTTCGCGGGCTGGCCTCCGTAAGGAAACGGTGCATGGATACGTCCTGGGAAATAGACCACCTTATTCTGAGAGAGCAGGATACGGCCTGCTGCTCCTCCCTGCTGGAAAGGTTAAGTCTCACCGGGGGCGAAAACGATGTGAACAGGATCTTTCTCCGGCTGCCGTCCGATAGCTGCCTGATAGCGGCTGCCGATGAGGCTGGCTTCTCGTGCTACATGAGAGAGTACCTGTGCTGGCTTCAGAACAACAGGCAGCCGGCGAGCGCCCCGGCGGCCAATTCGGACTCCATTCCTTTCCCCCGCCGCAAACGCCCTGTTGATGACTACAGGGTCTTCGAGCTGTACGAGAAGTGCCTGCCTGTATCGGTGCGCCGGGTGACGGGGATGACTTTCAGCGAGTGGCAGGCCAACAAAGAACGGGGCATGAAGGCCGAGTGGGTTTTCGACGGTGAGGAAGGTCTGGCCGGGTGGCTCGGGATCAGGTCCAGTGGCCGAGTAGGGCAGATTGAGGTCATGGCAGATTCCGATGAGAGGCTGCGGCGGGTAGTCGACTACGGCCTGATGTTCCTGGGCAACTGTCAGCAGTTGTTCTGTCTCGCATCCGAGACTAACAGCGCATTGGTGCAGGTGCTTGAGCAACGTGGCTTCAGCCGGGTGGGGATGTACGCTGCACTGGCAAAGGAGCCGATGGCCAAGCAGAAGGCACTGTGCCTGATGCCGGCAAGTGCCTAGATTGTGAGGGATATGCAACAACCTATCATCGATGACCTGGACGCGCTGCTGGATGTCCTTCCACCGGCGATATCGAGTGTTCTTCGTGAGCGAGACGACCGCAGCGAGCTGCTGGAAGTGGTCATGGACCTGGGGCGTCCGGCTGAGGCGAGGTTCTTCAACTACGAAATCGTGCTGGGCCCCCAGGAGGTTGTCGAGGAGGACATCGACTACGTGGCCTCCCGAATCGGGACCTTCGGGGACGACAACCGGGCCGGCATCGAGAGGACGCTCCACCGTATCTCGGCCATTCGTAACCGGCGAGGGCGCATTGTCGGCCTGACCTGTCGTGTGGGCAGAGCCGTCTTCGGCACTATCAGGCTGACCGAGGACCTGGTGCAGTCAGGCAAGAGCATCCTGCTGCTGGGGCGGCCGGGCGTTGGCAAGACCACCATGCTCAGAGAAGTGGCCCGAATCCTGGCCGACGAACTGCGCAAGAGGGTGGTCATCGTCGATACCTCCAACGAGATCGCGGGCGATGGTGACATTCCTCACCCTGCCATTGGCCACGCCCGCAGAATGCAAGTGCCCACTCCCACCATGCAGCACGCAGTGATGATCGAGGCGGTGGAGAACCACATGCCCGAGGCGATCATCATTGACGAGATCGGTACCGAGCTGGAGGCGATGGCGGCACGCACCATCGCTGAAAGAGGCGTCCAATTGGTGGGCACGGCCCACGGAAACACCTTGGAGAACCTCATCCTCAACCCTACTCTGTCCGACCTCGTTGGCGGCGTTCAGACGGTGACACTGGGCGACGAGGAGGCGCGGCGACGGAGGACTCAGAAGTCCATCCTGGAACGGAAGGCGCCGCCCACCTTTGACGTGGTGGTGGAGATACAGGGCTTCAACAGGGTGGCAGTCCATCCCGACGTGGCCGAGGTGGTCGATGCCACCCTCCGAGGAAACACGGTGACGACCGAGGTTCGGTGGTTGGACGAGGCGGGCGAGCTGCACAAGGCGAAGGAAAGAGTCCTTCCCTTCTCCGGGGTCGAAATAGCGCCCACACAGGCTGTCACGGAACCAGTTGAGCA